>JAWODG010000220.1:0-65053 GCA_046483385.1 Candidatus Brocadiia bacterium
CGCCAGCGAGACCTCGATGTTGGGCCGCTTGTTGTAACGCAGCCAGTCGGCCTTGTAGGCTTCCCGCACCGCTAAAAGTTCCTCCTGCACCCCGGCGGCGCCCCGCCGGACCCGATCCACGTCGAGCCCTTCCTCGTAGCGCAGCGCGAACTGGAGCCTGTGGACCACGCTCTGCATCCGCAGCAGGGCCACGCGGAAGTGCTCGAGGTGCTCCTCCCGGCGTACGGCCCGGTCACGGGCCGCGTGCACCTTACCCAGCGCGTCGGCGATCAGCACCTCTTCCTCCTCCAGCATCGGGCCGGCGTCCGAATTCTCCGCGGCCCAGCGGAGCATGCCGAAAGCGTTCCGGCGGAAGTGCTGCCAGTAGTCGCGCTGCCCGATGGACAGCCGGCCCGGCAGGTCCTCGACTATCTCCCGCAGACCGGGCAACTCCGTGCCGTAGAAGCTGACCTGGAAGCGCCTTTCGAAATCCTCCCGGCGCGCCTTCGGTCCGGACCAGCCCGCCTCGCCGAGGTAGGCGAACATGTTCCAGCACATGTCGCGGTGGTTCTCGTAGCCGTTGTCCCCCCACTGGGAGGCGAACAGCGCCGGGGTATCGGTCTCCAGCCCGTCATGCCGCCAGCAGTCGATGTTGTCCTTCGCGTGGCCGAAGCGCGGCAGGAACGTCACGCAGTTGCCGTAGCCGGCCAGCCCCCAGACGGGTCGGCCCTGCGCGGCGAGCTCGCGCTGGTGCGGTATCTTCTCCGTCGCGCCGTATTCCCAGTTGACCGGGATGATGTTGTCCTCCAGCTCCCCGATCATATCGTAGGCGAAGTGGTTATAGATCATGTCAACCCACATCGGCATCTGCTTGCCGTACTTCTTCAGTTCCCGCGCGCACCAGTTGGCGTGCTCCAGGAACTCCTCCGCGGTAATGCCCTGGGTCTCGTCGAAGCCCGCGTGGAAATACGGTCCGGTGAACATGGAGCAGACGTCCCGGATGACGTCACGGAGAAACTCCCGCACCTCCGGCTTGCGCACGTCGAGGCTGCTCATCGCCTGGAAGACCTCGCGTCCCAGGTGCGCGTAGTCGGGGTTGGACAGCAGGTTCTCCTGGTGCCCTATCAGCGAGTAGGTGGGCATGATGGTGACGTTGTGGCGCGCGGCCTCCCGGTGCATCGCGGCCACCTCCCCCGGCGTCAGCCGCCCCCGCCCGACGCCGACGTCCGGGTGCGACGGCAGGTAGAGCATGTCCTCCATGTACGGAGTATAGACGTTGATCTTGTAGCGCGAGAGCAGGCGGATGATGCGCAGGAAGTCGCACAGCGTCGAGACCTGCTTGCGGGAGATGTCGTCATGATGGCCGCGCAGCGGAAAGGCGGGCCAGTCGTTGATCTCGCAGCACGGCAGGGCCTTGCCGCCGGCGTCAAGCTGCTCCAATGTCACCAGACCCCAGTAGAGCCCCTGCACGTCGTGCCCGCGCACCACGAGGCCGGACGGCTCGACCCGAAGCACGTAGCCCTGCTCGCGTGGCAGCGGTGCGGGACAACTCTTCGGCACATCACCCGCGGCGACCGTGTTGGCGGGCAGTCCCTTCGAGACCCCCGGGTTGACCGCCAGTTCGTCCCGCAGCTTGCAGGAGACGGCGACGTCGCGGGCGGCGCTCACGTCCACCTGCCAGTTGAGGCCTTTCAGGTCCAGCGTCCCGTCGGCGGTCTCAACCTTCCGCGGAACGGGGATCAGGTCATCAACGTTCAGAGGCATCGTGTCGGCCCTCCGTAGCCAGGGCATACCGCGGCAATCGAGTGTCTCCCGCCAACTATAGGCGGGCGGCGGGCGGGTCTCAACGTCAGCTTGACTTTTCGGGGTCCCGCGCCTATATTCGCGGATGGAGGCGACGGGCCCATAGCTCAACGGTAGAGCAGCGCACTCATAATGCGCGGGTTGCTGGTTCGAATCCGGCTGGGCCCACCATCAATGGCGCAAGGCGTTGCCTCGCAATGCCTTGCGTCATTCTTATGTACCCGCCTTACTCCGCCGGCACCTTCTACTGCCCCGCCTGAAATTCCTCCAGGCTTCGCACGAAGCGCCAGCTTCGCTCCAGGCATTCGAACGGGTCCATGTCGCGGGGGGACACCATCTCCCAGAGCATGACGAGGTCGTCGGGGTCGGGTACGTGCTCCAGCAGGTCGCGATAGACCCGGGCCAGGCCGACGTGGCCCTCCCCGAGCGCGGCGCCCTCGATGACGAACTTCAGCTCGCGCGGGTCGGGGTGGACGTAGTGGTCTTTGAAGTGGGTGCCGACGGTGTACGGGGCGGCGGCGCGGCAGGCCGGGACGCTCTGCTCGCCGATGAGGTAGGTGTTGCCGGTGTCCAGGAAGATGCCCAGATGCGGCGTCCTCTCGCACAGTTCGACCAGGTCGCTGCAATAGTAGTCGCCGTGGTTCTCGATGCCCAGCGGGACGCCCATCTCGTGGCAGGCCGCCGCCACCGGGCCCAGCACATCGTGCAGCCAGTCCATCTGCGCTTCCAGGGACGGTTCGTCCATGAAACGGTGGTACGGCCCGACCGCCGTCGTGACGATGGGGGCGCGCAGGAGCGGCGCGTACTCCTCGAGGTCCGCCAGAAAGGCATCCGACTGCCGCCGGACCTCGTCCATATCGTCGCTGAAGTAGTCCGCGCGGAAGTGCGGCACAAGGCGCAGATCGTGCGCCTCGACCAAGGACGCTATCTGCTCCCGCCGCTCCGGCTCTTGCATTTCGCGCAGGCTCACCTGCGTGGCGCTGAAGCCCTGCTCGACCACGAAGCGCAGCTTGTTCATGGTCCTGTCGCCGTCGTAGATACCGAATTCCGCGGGCCAGACCCCGGCAAATCCCCAGATCACGTTGGCACTCCTCTCTGAACGAAATGTCAACCCCGGTCTCGGACTCTCCCGGGCTTGCCCCGTCTGCGTGGTTTTCGTGCTCGCTCTCGTGCTCTTACTCTTGCTCGCCGTTCATGGTCCTCGCAACGTGCCGCCCGCCATCCGGCGGGCTCATTTGACTCGGCTCCGCCCTTCCCCGGACTGACGTCCGGGCCTACCTGCTGCCGCCCGCCTTCGGGCGGGCTGAGCCCTGTGTCATCGGTTCATCCGGTGATACTCACATGCGAGGTGTGGTCCGGAGCCGGTCGCGCAACAGGATGCTCCCCATACGTCGGCCGCCCTAAAGATGGCGCGCCCCGCTCGAGCGGGGCGCCCACTACAAACCCGGTCGTTCCGCGCACGGACCGCCCGCAAAACGCCAGGGCATGTCGCCTTGCGCACCACGCGGGCTCGTAGTCGACCGCTTCGGCGGTCGCTATCGGTGGCGTGAGCGTTTCGCCCTCGCAGGGTCTCACTCGGCGGCCACCCGCAGGACCTCCGCCACGTCGTCGTGGCCGTTCTCTCGGGCGCGGTCGGCGGGTGTGAACCCGTCGCTGTCGCGGGCGTCGGCGTCCGCACCGGCGGCAATGAGCACCTTCACCACCTCCATGTGCCCGGCGGCCGCAGCCATATGCAGGGCCGTCTTTCGGCGGTTGGGCGACATGGCGTCCGGGCTAACGCCTCTCTCCAACATCCCTCTGACCGCATCCACGTCACCCGCCGCGGCGGCCTCGCGCAGTTGTCGTCCGCCTCGGTCGGACAGCGCTCCTCGGTCGCCGCGCCCTTCTTCCGGGGCGGCTTCTGCCGCCTCGGTTTCGCCTTCGAGGATGCCCAGTATCTCGTCGAAACCTCGCATCCGCGCGATGTCGCCCGGCGTACGGCCGTCCTCGTCCTGCAGGGTCGCGTCCGCTCCGGCGTCCACGAGCGACTGCACGATCGCGGGATAGCCCTCCAGGCAGGCGTAGTGCAGCGGCGTCAGGCCGGCGTCGTCCCGGGCGTTCACGTCCGCGCCGGCTTCTATGAGGGTGTCCACCACCCGGCTAACGACGCTGTGGCCGAGCGTGTAGCCGACCCAGGCGCCCCAGTGGAGCGCGGTGCGGCCGGCCACGTCGCGGGCCTCCAGTTCCGCCCCGTGCTCGATGCAGGCGCGCACGCGGTCCAGGGTCCAGTCCGGGTCGTGCCGGTAGCCGGTCCAGGCGTTGATGACGGCCGCGTGGAGGACGGTCCAGCCGTCATCGGTCGTGGCGTTCACGTCCCCACCCTCGCTGATGTAGTGGCGCAGCAGCGGATACGCCTTCTCGTTGTAGGCGCTGGCGGCCATGTGCATGGGCGTCCAGCCGTCGTCGGCCGGCTCGTTCACGTCGGCGCCGCTTTCGAGCAGGAACTGCACCATGTCCTGGTCCTCGAACCGGTTCCAGTGGCCCCAGAGGGTGGCCATGTGGAGGGGCGTCCAGCCCTTGATGCGCTTCCAGCGGGGATTTTCGGGCGGCTGGATTCGCTCGCGCAGCTCCTCCGGGCCGGCCACCTCGTCGGTCAGGGCCAGCTCCCGCAGGTCGTCCTCCGGGCCGCTCTGAATGGTGGCGATGCTCTCGGCGGGCATGTCGAACGTTAGGACGTCTTCGCTGACCTCGGCGTCCTGCGCGACCCACGGCGCGTCCTCGTCGGAAACGTAGAGGCGGAAGGTCTCGGGAAGCGCCTGGCCGCCGACCTCAATGGCCACCTCGACGGAATCTTCCGACCGGTTGATGAGCACGGCCGTCAGTTTGCCGGAGTCCGGATGGTGGTAGGCGCTGGCCAGAAGCTGCTCGTCGGCCGATTCAGCCGAAATGCGGACGGCGCCGGGGCGGACGAAGCGGTAGAAGTGCTTGGCCGGCCAGTAGCCGGTCCGTGGCGTGTGGCCGTCTATGAGGCTGGTGAGTTGCCAGAAAATCCACGCGTTCACGTCGCCGCCGGCCAGCGCGTTGTGGATAGCGGTAGCGTTGGCCATGGCCCTGTTCCAGCCGCGGGCACCGCCGCCGGTCTCGGTCATCCAGAGCTGCCGGTCGTAGGGGGCGAGGAACTCCTTGAGCGACTGCCACGTCTCGAAGTCGGGTTTGCCGTGGACACAGAAGAAGCCGGGGAAGTCACGCGTCTCCGGGTCCTCCATCGTGGGCCGGATGAACCACTTGAGCCGGTCCACCTGCATCGCCATGTCCTCGGGCATCATCAGCTTCGTGGTGATTCCCTCCCGCCGGAACTTCCGGGAGATGGCGCGGACGGCCTCGCGGATCTGCGCGGGGTTGTAGATGCAGGAGTAGTACCACTCCTTGAAGTAGAGCTCGTTCTGGGGGCTGAGGCTCATGAACTCGATGTCCCAGTGCTCTTTGGCGGCCTTCAGGAAGATGGTGAGGAACTCGGCGAACTCGTCCCGCATGTCCGGGCGCAGCTTGCCGCCCTCGATCAGCACGCGGTTGGTCTTCATGAAGTCCGGCGGCGACCACAGCGAGGTGGTGAACCGGCTGACGCCCCGCTTCTTGAACTCGGAGAGCCACTCCATGCGGGGCGCCATCTTGCTGAGGTCCACGGCGTCCCAGTTGATGTGGTCCGGGTCGTCGTCATCGTTCCACGGCTCGATGTTGGGCGGCATGGGCAGCCGCACCAGGCTGACGCCGAGGTCGTAGACGAGCATGTCGTAGAAGCCGGGATCGACGTAGGAGTCCGGCAGGAACCAGTAAACCATGCTCCCGCCGAAGCCCTCGATTGTCTGGTGAGTTTCGCCCGGCCGCAGGACGACCTCTGCGGGCGCGGCGCCGGCCGCCCCCGCGAACACGAACAGGACCGCCAGAAGACCGATCAGCAGCAGACGCGCTTCCATGGCCCGCACCTCCGTTGAGAACCCTCGCAAGACAGCCCGGTGCTTTTAGAGCATGCCGGGGGAGGTGTCAAGGTTCCCGGGCCCGGACGCAGTGTGGGCACGGATTCTTCCCTCAAGCAAGGCGTGTAGGGTGGGACCGGCCCGCGTCGGGGCCGGCGTTATGGTCAGCTTGTGTTCTTCTGCATCTGCCGCTCAAAGGCTTCCTGTTCCAGCAGCGGACGACCGTACCGTCCGTGGATGTCCCCCAGCAGGACCGCGTAGGCGGCGCGCCTGTCACGCAGGTTCCTCACGTGGTCCGGTCGGCCTCTTTTACCCTCGGCGGCGTGCTCGTGGGCAAGGCGATAGTATTCGTACAGTGGCATAGTCATAGCACAGAAAAGGTGTGAAAGATACTTCAGGAGATACGGCCCATCCCGTCAACCCCCAACACAGAGCAGTATAGCACCAACGCCCTTGCCGGACAATGAGAAGCCTTAGGAAAGGTTCGCAAATGGCCCTTCCAGCCCTTGCGGGGCTCTTTGACACGGAGCGGGTCCCCCTGTACCCTTCCCGACGTCGGAGCCCCCTCCGACGGCAAAGCCGACTTCTCCCCTGATGGTGAGGACTATGACAGCACGAGCTAAGGACGAGAACGACTGGTTCGCCTTCCAACCCGACGAGGACTTCGGCCCCAGCGTTATCGACGCGGGCGACTGGCTGGACGCCCCCGCCGGCAAGCACGGCTTCCTCCGGATGGACGGCGAGCACTTCGTCTTCGAGGACGGCACGCCGTGCAAGCTATGGGGCGTCAATATCGCCAACAAGCGCCCGGCCTGCGAGCCTGAGCACGCCGAACGGTGGGCCGCTTTTCTGGCCAAATACGGCGTCAACGCCGTGCGCTTCCACAAGTTCACGTGGCACGGCGAGGGCGGCCTGGGCAGCGCCGAGGACTCGACGCGGCTCATTCCCGAGTTGTGGGACAAGATGGACTATTTCGTCCAGGAACTCCGCGAGCGGGGTATCTACCAGGGCTGGTCCCACATCTACGGGCACCGCCTTCGGCCGGGCGACCGTGACCGCGTCGAGGCCTACGATGAGATCATGGAGGCCGACGTGCCGTGGGGCCACCTGCGGGGCAGCACCATCGGGCTGGTCAACTTCGCCCCCGACCTGCAGGACCTCAGCATCGAGCTGACCGTCAACATGCTCAACCACGAAAACCCCTGCACGGGCCTTCGCTACGCCGACGACGCCGGACTGGCCTACATCGAACTGCAGAACGAGGACGACATCTTCTGGGGCCACACGGAGGTCCTGCTTGAACGCTGCCCCACTTACGCAAGAATGCTGAACGGCATGTTCTCCGATTGGCTGCGAGACAAGTATGGGGGCGACGCAGAGCTGCGGCAGGCGTGGGGCGAGGACGCCCTCGAGGCCGGCGAGAGCCTGAGCGAGCGCACTATCCGCGCCCACGCGAGCCACGAGTGGATCAACCAGCGCCTGGCCGCCGCGGGGGACGAGGCGGGGGCCCGGCGGGCGCTGGACAACGCGCGGTTTCTCTACGAGAAGCAGCTCGACTTCTACCGGCGGTTTGTGGACGCCATCCGCGAGACCGGCTACCGGGGCGCCATGGTCGGCTCCTGCTGGCAGGCCGGCAGCGGCATCCCCCACTACTACAACCTGCACGCCGACTACGATGCGGGCTTCATCGACCGGCACAACTACTTCGGCGGCGGCGCCCGGGAGACCGGCCCCGTCAACACGAGGGCCATGGTGGACCGCCCGGGCTCGGGCCTGCTGAGCACCGGCATGCAACAGGTGCTCGGGCGGCCGTTCGGCATCTCGGAGTGGATGTCGCTGGTGCCGAACCCGTGGGTGGCGGAGGCGCCGCCGGTCATCGCCGTCTACGGCATGGGCCTGCAGGGGTGGGACGCCTCCTTCGCCTATGCCAACAACGACGCCGAGTTCTCGCCCACGGTGCTTTCCCCGTCGCACGGGCCCTACACCACCGAGAACCCGATGCACATGGGCACCTACCCCGCCCTGGCGCGGATGATATACCGGGGCGACGTGGAGGAAGGGGATCTCGTCTCCGTGCGCAAAGTGCACGTGCCCTCGCTCGAACAGGGCGAACTCGGGTTCAGTGAGGAAGTCGAGCAGGCGGGCGACGTGAAGTCCTTCGGCGGCGAAGTGCCGCCGGAAGCGCTGGCCGCCGGCAAGGTGGCGGTCGAGTTCACCGACCAGCCCGAACCGACCGAGCCGCCCGACCTGACGGGCCTGTGGGACCGGGAGGCGGCGGAAGTGGTCTCCAACACGGGACAGCTCAGGTGGCGCTGCGCCGAGAGCGGCTACTTCGCGGTGGACACGCCTGGCACGCAGGCGGTCGTCGGCTTTGCCGGGGGTGAGCGCGTCGAACTGAGCGACGTGGTGATCGAGCCCGAGACAGACTTCGCCTGCATCTTCGTGACCAGTCTCGATGGGGAGAAGCCCATCGCTGAGGCCGACTCGGTGCTGATAACGGCCGTTGCCCGCGGGCGCAACACGGGCATGGAGTACAGCGACGACCTCTCGGAGCTGCTCTCGCCCGGCGAGCCGCCGGTGCTGCTGCAGCGAGTGCGGGCCACGGTTACCCTCAAAGGCCGCGCCGAAGCAACAGTGCGTGCGCTGGACCACGTCGGCCGCCGCACGGACGAACCCGTTCCGGTTCAGGTCACGGAGTCCGGCCTCACATTCCGTCTGGGCGAGACGGACCCCGGAACCCTGTACTACGAGGTGAGCCGGGGGTAGGCGGGTCCTGCTTGTCAGCCGCATGCGGCTGCGGTAACCTGCCGGCCAACATTCAACAAAGAGAACGCCCATGCCCCGCTCCAACATCCTATACCTGCACTCCCATGACACCGGTCGCTACATCCAGCCCCACGGCTATGCCGTGCCGACGCCGCGCCTGCAGCGGCTGGCGGAGGAAGGCACCTTCTTCCGGCAGGCGTTCTGCGCGAATCCCACCTGCTCGCCCAGCCGGGCCGCCCTGCTGACCGGGCGCTGGCCCCACTGCAACGGCATGCTGGGGCTGGCGCACCGTGGTTTCCGGCTCAATGACTACGGCCACCATATTGTCAGCACGCTGAAGACCCACGGCTACCACTGCGCGCTCTCCTCAGCCGGCGCGCAGCACGTTGTCAGGAAAGCGGAACAGGGCGTCATCGGCTACGACGAGATCTTCGATCCGGCATTCCCCGACGTGAAGAACCCCGTCGAGGAGACGGCACGCTTTCTGGAAGGCGCGCCCCAGCCGTTCTTTCTCTCGGTGGGCTTCGGCGACGTGCATCGGGGGTTCCCCGAGCCGGCCTGCGACGACCCTTTGACCGACCCCCGGTACGTGCGCCCACCCGACCCCATCCCCGACACGCCCGAGACACGCCGCGACATGGCGGCCTACAACACCGCCCTTCGGCGCCAGGACCGGAAGATGGGGGGCGTGCTGGACGCGCTGGCGCAGAACGAACTCGCAGAGAATACGATCGTCGTTTGCACCACCGACCACGGTATCGCTTTCCCACGGATGAAGTGCAACCTCGAAGACTCCGGCATCGGCATCTTCCTCATCATGCGCGGCCCCGGCATTCCTGACGGGCAGTGCATCGACGGGATGGTGAGCCACGTGGATGTCTTTGCCACCCTCTGCGAGCTACTGGAGATCGAGCCGCCCGACTGGCTGCAGGGCGTCTCGTTCGCGCCGCTCCTTCGGGGGGATGTCGAGCAAGTGCGCGAGGAGGTTTTCGCCGAGGTCAACTACCACGCGGCCTACGAGCCGATGCGTTGCGTGCGCACGGCGCGCTGGAAGTACATCCGCCGCTACTACGACCGGCGCGGCCCCGTGCTGCCCAACTGCGACAACAGCCCGAGCAAGGACCTGTGGCTGGAACACGGGTGGTCCGAACAGGCCCCGCCGCAAGAGGCGCTCTTCGACCTCGTGTTCGACCCGCACGAGACGAACAATGTGGCGGGCGATGCCGGACACCGGTCCGCCCTGGATGATATGCGGGAGCGTCTGGACCGCTGGATGGAGGAGACGGACGATCCCCTTCTGGAGGGGGATGTCCCCGCCCCGAAGGGAGCGCGCATCACGCGTCAGGATGAACGCAATCCGGGCGGCGAGTCGTACGTGGTGGAATAGAGCGCCTCCCCTACTCAAACAATCGCGAGCCAACTGAGTAAGGACACACGATGCCCGACCGACGACCGAACGTGATCGTCATTTACACCGACCAGCAGCGCTGGGACACGCTCGGCGCGAACGGGAACGATTTGATCCGAACCCCCAACCTGGACCGGATGGCGGCCGAGGGGGTCAACTTCTCCCGCAGCTACTGCACAACCCCGCTGTGCACGCCGTCGCGCGCCGCCTTCTTCACCGGGCGCTACAACCACTGCAACGGAAGCTACTGGAACGGCATCTACGTGCCCGAAGAAGAGGAGGACTTCGTCGGGCTTCTGAAAGAGGCCGGCTACCGGACGGCACTGATCGGCAAGGACCATTGCTTCGGCGAAGAGCGTCTGGACCGCATCTTCGACGACATGCGACTCGCGCATCACTGCGTGTTCACGCCGCCGCGCAACGATACACAGCGTCGCGTCAACGAGGTCCGCGGCGACAAGATGCAGGTGCCCATGGCCGAGGACCCGTTCTCCCCCGAGGAGGACATAACGGGACGTCTGTTCCGCACGGCCTGCGAGTTTCTGGCTGACGCCGGCGACCAACCATTTTTCCTGTGGCTCTCGATACCGGACCCGCATCCGCCCTACATGGTCTGCGAACCCTACGCCAGCATGTACGATCCGGCCGACATTCCCCCGCCGGCGTGGGAGGAAGGAGAGACCGACAACAAGCCTTACCGCCAGCAGCTCGTGGTCCAGTGGGACCGCTACGGGCACGAGTATCCCGGAGACGATATCCGCAAACTGATCGCCATATACTGGGGGATGGTGACTTACATCGATGACGGGGTTGGTGGTCTTCTGGACCGGCTCGCCGCGCTCGGTCTTGACGAGGACACGATCCTGGTCTTCACCTCCGACCACGGCGATTACATGGGTGATCACCGCATGATCCGCAAGGGACCGCACCTCTACGACTGCCTCACGCGCGTGCCCCTGATTGTCCACTGGCCCGGTCGCGTCGAACCGCGCGACACCGACGCCATGGTGGAGAACATCGACGTGATGCCCACTCTATGCGACTTGGCCGGTGTGGAAGTGCACGAGTCGTGCCAGGGCCGAAGCTTCCGGCCTCTGCTGACGGGGGAGACCGAATCACACAGGGACATGGTGCATCTGGAACATGGCCTCCCCGGGACGCCGCTCCGGCCCGGTGAACTATCCGAGGAGGAATACGCGTCCCTGGGCGATTCCACCTCGCACCACCTGTGCCCCACCATCAGTCGCGGCCCGGTCAAGGGGGTCCGAACGGAGCGGTGGAAGTACTGCTACACGCCAGGCGACGTCGACGAACTGTATGATCTTGAAGAGGACCCGGACGAACTGCATAACCTGGCCGACCGGCGGGAATGCGCCGAGGTGGTGCAGACCCACCGCCGGCACATACTTGACTGGCTGATAAGAACGGAGAACAGTAGCGCCTGAGCCGCCAGCTTACGGAGAGGTGCTCCGATGAAGAAACTGACGTCGCAACAGCGTGTCCTGACGGCCCTCGCGCACGAGGAGCCGGACCGGATGCCGATCGACTACAGCGCGAATCCCGGGATCGACCGGCGGCTCAAAGAACACTTCGGCCTCGACCCGGGCGACTCCGAGGGACTCCGCCGGGCACTGGGCGTGGACTTCCGCTGGGTGCAGGCCCCCTACGTGGGGCCCCGGCTGCATGCGGAGGCGGACGAACCGGGCGTGCGAGTCTCCCCGGACTGGGGCATTCGGTCGCGCCGCGTGCAGCACGGATCCGGCGAGTACTGGGAACCCAGCCCGCACCTGACCGACCTCGACGAAGAGACCGCGGCGGCCTACCCCATGCCGTCTCCGGACGATTACGACTACGCCTCCGCCCGGGAACAGTGCGAAGGCTACCCGGACCTGTTCGTGAGCACCGGCGCCGGGTTCGAGGTGATGAACTACACAGGCCGCTTCGTCGGGCACGAGACGATGTATGTGGGTCTGGCGACCGGCGATCCGGCGCTGATGACATTCATCCGGCGGTTCGTGGAGGCCAAATACGAGGTCGCGCGGCGCACGCTGGAGGCGGCCGGCGGCCGGATCAACTGCCTGTGGATGGGCGAGGACCTCGGCACCCAGCGCGGCCCCCGCATCAGCAAGTCCCTCTTTCGGGAGAAGATCCGTCCCATCCATCAGCGCTTCGTGGACCTGGCCAAAGAGCATGGTCTGGCGGTCATGATACACTCCTGCGGCTCCTCGAGCTGGGCCTTCGAGGACTTCATCGAGATGGGTATCGACGCGGTGGACACCCTGCAGCCGGAGGCGGCGGACATGGCGCCGGAATACCTCAAGAGCACCTACGGCGACCGACTGGCCTTCCACGGGTGCATAAGCACCGCGGGCCCCGTCGAGAGAGGGACGGCCGAAGAGACGGCTGACTACTGCCGCCGCACGCTGGAGGTCATGATGCCGGGCGGCGGATATTGTTTCGCCCCCACGCACCAACTGCAGGACGACTCACCCACGGAGAACGTGCTGGCCATGTACCGCACCGCCCGGACGGAGGGGATCTACTGAGGCGCTGTCCATCGGCCGTCTGTCCGTGAAAGGGCCCGTTACTCGTCCTGCGAGCGAGTCACACTGATGGAGCCGTGTCGGCCGGGCTCGCCCCGCCGGGCGCCCGCCCGGCCCGGCAGGCCATCTGCCCCGTCGCGTCCGGGCTGACCGTCCCAGCTACCTCTGTCGGGCCGTGACGCGGTCCGTTTGCCGACGGCCGGAGGGGGTAACGCCGTCCGATTCCGGATTTAGTCTTGACACAGCGCCAACTTAGGTCATAATCAGAGGCACTGGGAACGTCCGGCTGTGCCACATTCCCCCGTGTGGCCGCGCCACCGGGGCCATGGCAGCTGACTGAACACTGAGAGTGGCCGAAGCGAACCTGTGAGCCCCATACGCATACTGCTGGCCGATGACCATAAGATCGTCCGCGACGGCCTCTGCTCGCTGATCGAGCATCAGCCCGACATGGAAGTTGTCGGCGAGGCGCAGAACGGCCGGGAGACTATCGAACTGGTGGACGAGTTGATGCCGGACGTCGTGCTGATGGACGTCGGCATGCCGGACCTGAATGGCATCGAGGCCACCCGCCAGATCACCAACAACCACGCCGCCGTTAAGGTCGTCGGCCTCTCGATGCACTCCGACGGGCAGTTCGTCACCGAAATGCTGGAGGCTGGGGCGTCCGGCTACCTGCTGAAGGACAGCGCGTTCGAGGAGCTCTCCACCGCGCTGCACGAGGTGGTGGGAGACAGAATGTATCTGAGCCCGAAAATCGCCGGCCCCGCCATCGACGAGTATCAGAGACGGCTCGCCGGCGGCGCCTCCGGCGACAGTTCCCCCCTCTCGCCCCGGGAACGGGAGGTGCTCCAACTTTTGGCCGAGGGACTGGTCTCCAAGCAGATCGCCGCCCGCCTGAACATAAGCGTCAAGACCATCGAGACCCACCGCAGCCGGCTGATGAAGAAACTCGGCATCCACAGCGTCGCCGAGCTCACCAAGTACGCCATCCGGCAGGGACTCACCCCTCTGGAAGACTGATCCTGTGGGGACATTCCCCACAATCCCCGCCCGTCTCGGGTAACCGCACCGTGTGTGTGGGGATTTCCCCACCCACAATTGGGGTTTTTCCCGACTTCACAGACCCCTCCGCCGCCCTTATCCTTTTCTTTTGAACGAGGGCGGAGAATCGACACACTGAACGCGCCCTCTGGAAGGCTCTGTGAAAACGACAAAGACTAACCGCTCCAACCTCCGAAGACCATCTTGGGTGGGAGCAGACGGAGGGGGAGATACAGGAGGCTTCGCCGGATCGGGGGGGCCCGCTGGGCGCAACCGTTGGACCTCAGGGTTCTTTCCGGTTGTTCCGTCCCGGCCTCTGGCCGGAATCGGTTCAAGGGGGCCCGGTCGTGGACCCTGCGACCCACGGTGTCCAGCGAGTGCCGGCGAAGCTTCCTTTTCTTATCCTTGTGACTTTTTGACACCAGGCGCCCGGGGGTAACAGTATGCCCGGACAAGGCAGAAGGCTGGTCAAACGGATGGGTAAAGCAGCCCGATTAGCAAGGTGGACAGATGTGCTTATACGCCGCCGCGACGCCGCGCTGGCCGCCGGTGACAGCGCGGGGGCCGAAGAGTGGAACGCATCGCTCCGCGTAATCAACACGAAGATAATACCGCTGGCATGTGCGGCCACCGTTTGGGTCGCCGGACGGGCCAGCCGCGCAGCGTACGAGGGACGCAACGAACAGGAGTGGTATCGCGCCGTCTCATCGGGACTCGGCGAACGCGAACGGGACGAGCTGGACATGGCCGTTGTGCTGCTCCGCGCGGCCGACCTGTGGCCCTGGGAAGACGCCAGGCCCGTGGCTGCGCCACGACGCGCCGCAAATTAGGAATGACTCCACAGGGGGAGATGGACCGTGGCCGACGCCAAACCATGGTATGTGGAGAACTCACCGGAGATCGGTCAGTCGTTTGCTGACTTCTACCGCGCCGTCAACGAAAAGGGGGTGCTCGACAAGAAGACCAAGGAATTGCTGATGGCCGCGCTGGCCTGCGTGTTCCGGTGTCCGCACTGCACCGAGGAGCACATCAAGGGGGCACTTGAGGCCGGTGCAAGCAAACAGGAGGTGACCGAGGCCCTGCTGATAGCGGCCGTCGAAGGGGCCGGCACGCAGACGGCATGGGCCAAGGAGATATTCAGAGAATACCTGGGGAAAGACTGAGACCCGCAAGAGGGGCAATGGGGAATGCGTGGCCTGACGACTCAGAGAGTACCCGGGGAACGACTGAAGCCCGCAAGAGGGGAAACGGGGAATGTTTGATCTGACCATCATGTGCACGGGTTGTGGAAGAAAGGTGTACCGGGTCGTGGACGAAACGTGCGCACCCTCCAGGGTACGCTGCACGTGCGGGGCACAGTACTTCCTGAGGGTAGAGGAGGACGACCCGCGCGCTCCACTGCCCGACATCGATTACGACGGCAACGAGGGGGAATTCACCGGCGCCGGCTCGACCTCCGCCAACGCGGAGCAGGCGATGGCCGGGTAGGGCACGTGGCGACGCCGGCCGGGCCGGATTACCCCCATCGGAGCCAACAAGAACACGCAGGAGGCGAATTACATAGAGATGCCCGCTCAAAGCGAATCAATGAAAGCGCCGGCGTACGCGCAGCTCGACACCGCCGCACTGGCGGCTCTGCTGCGCGGCGGGGCCGGGCTTGTGCTGCTGGACGCACGGGGCGAGGACGCCGAGGAGACCATACCCGGCAGCGTCCCGCTTTCGGTCAAGAGCACCGCTTCGGACGTCGAGCAGGCCGTCGGCGATAAGGACGCCCTGCTGGTGACTTTCTGCACGAATCTCCACTGTCCACTGAGCAACGAGCTCTTCGATCTGCTCAAGAACATGGAGTACGAGAACGTCATCGACTATCCGGATGGGCTGGCCGGCTGGAAGGCGGCCGGCTACCCGGTCGAGAAACCCGGTTGACCTTTCCGCCCTTCCACCCATAGACAAGGAGCCCCCAATGACGCAGCAGGTGCAGGAGAGAACGGTCACCCTGGAGGACGAACCGGTTACTCTGGTCGGGCGCATGCCATGCCTCGGGGATGCGGCACCCGACTTTCTGGCCGTCGCCGGTGACCTCTCGACGGTCGCGTTCTCGTCTTTTCGCGGCGAACCCGTCGTGCTGTCGTCCGTCGTATCCGTGGACACCGACGTGTGCCGGGCTCAGACACTCCGCTTCAACGAAGAGGCGGGGCAACTGGGACCCGACGTGCAGATTCTGACCCTGAGCATGGACCTGCCGTTCGCCCTCGAGCGCTGGCGGCGCGAGGAGGGTGTCGAGGACGTCATCACGCTGTCCGACCACCGTGATGCCGCCTTCGGCACCAACTACGGTCTGCTGATGAAAGACCTCCGCCTGCTGGCTCGGGCCGTGCTGGTGGTGGACCGCGAGGGCGTGATCCGGCACAAGCAAATTGTGCCCGAGGTCACCGACGAACCGGACTACGAGGCGGCGCTTGCGGCCTTGAAGGACTGGGTCTGACGGTCTCCGGCCGCGCGCAGCGAATGTACTGGACCCCACTTCCGGAAGGAGCAGAGGCAGAGATGGCGAAGCTTGGCGAGAAGATACAGACCGAAGACTACATGAATGAGAAGCACGTGCCCGTAATCGAGTGCCCCGAGCAGGTGGAATCCGGGGAGATGTTCGAGGTCAAGGTGAGCCTCGGCAAGGCCATCGCCCATCCCAACACCACCGAGCATCATATCCGCTGGATTGAACTCCATTTCCACCCGGAGGGCGAGGACTACGTCCACGACGTGGGCCGGTTCGAGTTCAACTCGCACGGGGAAGGCACCGACGGACCGAACAAGGGCGCCGTGCACACCCATCACTGCGCGGCGGCCATGATGCAGACGACCAGTCCGGGCACGCTGCACGCGTTGGCCTACTGCAACATCCACGGGCTCTGGGAGTCAAGCCGCGAACTGCCCCTTAAGTAAACAGGACAGCCCACCCTCGCCCGTCGAGGGTAACGCGCCGTTCCGGAATGCAGCATCCGCCGTCCCAACGGCGGCCGGAACGGCGCGCATCTTTCGGCTTACCTCATCGCCCCCTGCAGGGCTCCCCGGTAGTACACGAACAGGCGGAAGATGAACACGATCATAACCACCGCCACGGCCACCCAGATGACCTTTGAGATGACGGAGACGACGGCGCGCATGGCATAGCGCGCCTGCTCGGCGTGGTGGTCGGCCAGCCAGTCGAAGCGCCGCGACAGCATTCCCGACTCCTCGGCCACCTCGACGATCTCCGTGTACTGTGGAGGGAAGACCCCGGCCTCTCTCAGGGCCCCCGTCAGCGTCGCCCCAACGTCAATGGCCCTTCTCACCCTTTCGGCCCGCGCGGCGAAGGCGCCGTTCCCGGTCACCTCCATGGCACGCTCGACCCCTTCGGTGATGGGCACTCCGGCCTCAAGGGTCAGATGCATTACGCGGCTGAAGCGGGCCAGAGCCAGCGCGCGGGAGATGCCGCCGAGCACGGGGAGCCTCAAGGCAATCTCATGGAACCGCCGGGTGCCCGCCAGCGGCTTCAGCACGAACTGATAGGCCAGGATGCCGCCGACCGGGACGCCGTAGCCCAACAGCGCCACCCAGAACGGGCTCCCCAGGTCCGCTCCCAGACGGCCCAGAACGTAAAGCGCGAAGGTGACCACCCCCACGCCGACGACGTACTCGATCACCGGGAACAGGATACGCGCCAGGAACTCCCGCCGCATGCTGCGGCGGAACGTGTAGAACCGCCCCAGTTCCGCCAGCACCTCGTCCAGCGCCCCTCCCGTCTCCCCCACTTCCACCAGCCTCAGGAAGAACTCAGGAAACGCAGCGCTCTGCTCCATCGCCTCTGACAACGTGCTCCCGGCCTCTATCCGGTCCCTCAAGGTCCCGATGACCGATGCGGCGCGTCCCCGCGCCTGATCCGCCAGCACCTCCAGCGAACGCGACATCGGCATGCCGGCCTCCAGCATGGTGGCCAGCTCTTCAGAGAAGTTGATAAGCTGCTTTGTTGACAGCCTCGCCACGTCCCCCTCCCGTATCCCTCGGCGGAGTTGAAGGGCCGATTGTAACACAACGCGGGCCTTTGTTAACTCCGCGCGGCTCGAGCGCAGCAATCCGCCCGAAGTTGAGCCACGCGCGTACGTTCGTTAGACTGCCCCCACCAGTACTCGGGCGCGTGCGTTCCGACGGAGGCGCATCATGACAACGTTGGGCATTGACGAGACGGGGCGGCGGTTCACCCTTGACGGAAGCGCCTGCTTCCTGCTGGGAGCCAGCTACTACGGCGCGCTGGGTGCGCCCGAGAACTTCTTTGAAGCCGACCTGTCGGAGCTGAACGAACGGGGCTTCAACTGGGTGCGCGTCTGGGCCACCTGGGCCTACCGGGGCAACAACGTTTCAGCCGTCACCCCGGAGGGCCGGCCGCGAGAACCTTATCTGTCCCAACTCGAAACCATTTGTCGAGTTGCCGACGAGGCGGGGATGGTGGTGGACGTAACTTTGAGCCGCGGCAACGGGCGCGTGGGCAGCGGCCTGCTGAACGGTCAGGATGGCCACATGGCCGCGGTCACTACCCTGGCGGAGCGCCTGGCGCCCCTGCGCAACGTCTACTTCGACCTGGGCAACGAGCGAGACTACGAGGACGCGCGCTTTGTGCCCCTGCTTGAGCTGCAAGAACTGCGGGAGCACCTGGCCGAGGTCGACCCCGCCAGATTGGCCACCGGCTCCCACGTGGGTGACATCCCCGCAGATAGCCTCAGGCAGGACTTGCGCGTGGCGAGACTGGACTTCGTCACTCCGCATCGCCCCCGCAACCCGGAATCGCCCGGGCAGACGGAGGAGAAAACGCGGGAGTACCTTCGTCGGATGGAGGAGCTTGGCCGGGTGGTCCCGGTCCACTACCAGGAACCGATGCGGCGCTCCTTCAAGGATTGGCAACCGGAGCTTGAACACTTCCTCACCGACCTGCGGGGTGCCGTGCGCGGGGGCGCGGCCGGCTGGTGCCTGCACAATGGGGGCTCGCGAGACGTCGCGGAGGACGGACGGCCCCGACGTTCCTTCGACATGCGTCCGGAAGAGGGGCGCCTGTTCGAACAGTTGGATGCGGTCGAGCGGGAGGTCGTAGAGCGGGCCTCCGAGATCGCTGACGAGGCCGCCCCGGATTCGCGCCCCGGCTGATGCTCGCCCGGCGTGAACCCTCCCGCAGACCGTACTCCACAGCCCCGAACAGAGAAACCTGACCATCCGCGTGCGTAACGGCCCCGAATACTATAAGCTGGATAGAATGTGTTGACGAGTCAACATCAGGGGGATTGAGTGCGCAAACGAAGACTGGGTAGAACGGAGCTGCGGGTGAGCCAGGTTGGTTTCGGGGCCATCAAACTGCCTCAAGTCTCCGAGGAGCAGGCCGCCGAGGCCTTGAACACCGCGCTCGACCTGGGCATCAACTTCATCGATACCGCGCGCAACTACAAGGACTCCGAGCGGAAGATCGGCCGCGCCGTCGGGCACCGACGCGATGAGTTCTACGTCGCCACCAAGAGCAGCGCCCGCGACGCCGACGGCCTGCGGCGGGACCTGGAGACGAGCCTGTCCGAGCTGGGCATGGACCAGGTGGACCTCTACCAGCTTCACACCGTGAGCAGCCGGGCGGACTGGCAGCAGGTAACTGCACCCGGGGGCGCGCTAAAGGCGGCACAGAAAGCGCGGCACGAAGGGCTGGTGGACCATATAGGAATCACCATTCACCGCGACCTGGACGTCATGCGGGACGCCGTCACGTGCGGTGAGTTCGAGACACTCATGGTCTGTTACAGCCCCATAGACACCGAGGGGGTGGGCCCGAACATCCTGCCGCTGGCCAGGGAGCATGACGTGGGCGTTATCGCCATGAAGGCCCTCTCGGGCGGTATGCTGGTCTCCGAGGGATTTGAGGACGGCAAGCGTCCCGCCGATGAGGACCCGCTGGTGACGAAGGTTTTGCGGTTCGTGCTGACCAACGAGTGTGTGAACTGTGTCATACCCGGCATGCGCAACGCCGGGGAGGTGCGGCAGAACGCGCGGGTGGGCGAGACGTTCAGCCCCATGACCGAGGAGGAGAGCGCCGAACTGGTGGAGGCCATAGCGGCCAAGGGGCGCACGTATCGCTACGGCCAGCTCTGCCTGCAGTGCGGCTACTGCCAGCCGTGCCCACAGGGCATCGACATCCCGACGGTCTTCCGGGCCCGCATGATCGCAGAGTCATACCCCGAGCACCTGCGGGAGGAGGGGTATAGACTGTTTGAATCTCTGGAAGTTGGGCCGGAAGCCTGCACCGAGTGCGAGAAGTGCGTGGAGAACTGTCCGGCGGGGATCGACATTCCCACGCGGCTGCAGGAATCAGCCGAGGTTCTCACGAGATAGCACCGGCGCCGCGGCCGCCGGCCCGACGCTCCTCCCCGTTGCGGCTGAACAGGTAGCCGACCAGGGCGCCGTAGAGCAGGTTGGTGGCCCCCAGCTCAATCGCCCCTTCCAACGAGAGCGCTCCGGGCAGGAACGGTTGAGCACTTATCATCGGTCCGAGGGAGCCGACGGCGAAGATCACCGCGGTCACCGAGAGGGTGGCTTCCAGGCGCCCTCCTCTCATCATCTTCACCACGGGCAGGGAGAAGACTATCAGCAGAAGCGCCTGTCCCGCCTGTCCCGCCTGCATCAGCAGCCAACCCCAGCTTTGGTGCGCCTGCGGCATTCCGAGCGCGGCCCCGGCAAGGTGCCGCCGCGTCACGAGCCCGGCGGCCTTCAGCAGCAGCCGGGCTCCAAGACACAAAGCCAGCCGCCAGAGCCATTGCCCCGCCGACATGTGAAGTCGGGCGCTCTCCCGGACGGTGGCTTTCTCCCCCAACCGCCCCATCGCACAGACCAGCACGAAGGAGAAAACCATGGCCAGCAGGAACCCGTGGGCGGTGAGCAGAGCGGTCGTGGGGAGGTCCACGACCTGGGAGAGCACCAGCCCCGCTTCAAACCGCGGCACCAGTGTGTAAATGCCGAAGTGCACCGTGCCCACGGCGAACATCAACTGAGTGCCGGACCAGCGCGAGCGGACGGCGGGATAGGCCATGGCGGCCACCACGCAGCAGCGGTCGAGGAAGGTGCGCAGCAGCATTCCGCCGCCCGTCAGGGGCAGGTGGGCCAGCTCCTCGAACCGGGCAAGTGGCAGGATAGACAGGTAGGTCACGGCCGTCAGAACGACCACCGCTATGAGGGCACGTCCGGTGTATTTCAGCAGCGCTGGCATGGCGGCATTCTTGAACAACTTGCCCTCGGGAACGGCGGTCGGCGCCTGAGGCGGTCACCCCGCCGGGCAGAAGATACCAAAATATGCGGACCGCCGCAATCAGCAGATGGTGCGGTCGGCGGCCTCGGTCGCCGGCTCCCCGCAGAACATCGCCTCTTCATTCCGGGCGGCCCCGCATCAGCTGGAAAGTCCGTACAGTACGATCTTCAAGGCCAGCCGGCTGGCGGAAGGCTCCAGCACGGAGGGGCAGCGATAGCAGGGATGCCCGTCGATGGCGCTGCTGAGGTCAAAACGACTGTAGACCACGGCCGCCCGGCCGCCCACCTCGATGGCCTCCAGATATGGGCGGTCGAGGCCGGGCTCGAAGCGGAGGGCGGGGTCCGAGTAGTTGACCTCCCCCATCGGCTCGCCCATCTCGAACAGGGGGTGTCCGATGGGCAGCCGCTCCAGTTCCCTGTCCGGGAACATGCCACGCATCAGTTCCCGGAAGGACCGGTCGAAGCGTTCGCTCCCGCAGGCGGCCTCCGCGAAGATGAACCCCCCTCGCTCAAGGTATTTCGCCAGTGTCCGTCGCTGCTCGACGTCCAGCGCCACCTCCCCGAGCCCGGTCAGGTAGAGCATATGGCCTTCGTAAGGGCTTTCCTGCTGGAGGTCGATGGGCACGGGACGGCTGTAAACGTCGATGCCGGCCCGCTCGCTCACCTGTTCGAGCACTTTCCTCCATGCGATCTTGTGGGGACGCCACTGCCCGGCATGCACTACCTGGCCCATGACGAACGCCCCGCCCCGCTCCTCGGGTTCCTCCTGCGAAGGCACGTACCACGAACGCTCGGCCAGCTTGCCTTCCATCTCCTTCATGCCGGTGGCGTAGGCCACGAGGTTGGTTCCCAACCGGAAGTTGGTATGCTCGAACTGCGCCACGTCCCATGGGCAAGACAATCCCCGCCGCGCGTACACGACCGAAAGCCAGCACGGCCCTCGGATGGCCTCCAACGGCGGCCGCTCGGCCTCCGGTATGTTGAAGTAACTCGTGTAGAGGGGATGATCGAGCGGGAGGTCCACCAACTCGTCCTCGGGAAAGGCCTGGCGGATGAGCCGCCGGAGGGCCCCGTCGAAGGCGGCGTCGCCGCCGGCCGCCTCGGCAAAGATCAGGCCGCCGGCCTGCACGTATTCCCGGACACGCTCGATCTCGCGGGGGGACCAGACGGTGCCGCCCCGCCCGCTGAGGTAGAGCACGGGCGCCCTCATCAGTTGATCCAGCGGCGCGTCCAGCGGGGCGATCTGCCAGTCAACCGGCCGGTCGAGTTCCATGCCGATGAAGTGGGTGAGAAAACGGGTGTCGAAACGGTTAGCGTTCCACTCGCCGCCCCACTCAGCCTTGTGAAGAACGAGGGGGGCGTTGCCCTTGGCCAGGAAGAGCACGGCATAGCAGTTCTTCAGCAGGGGCCACTCGTGCTGCGTACCCGCCATAACGACCGCCCGGGGATCGCCTACCAGGTGTTCCACCCCTTCCCGGTACCAATCGCGACCGCCGAAGCGGCGACGCGCCAGTATGGTGCCCGCCCGCTCCAGCCCGTAGAGGTAGTAGAACTTCCACGCCCGATGGCGCGGGTTGGTGGCCACCGAAAAGTGCCGCGCCAGCCACCGCAGCCCCGCCGCTATCTGCCGCTGGTCGGGATACTGTCCGCAACGGCCCTGCGCCACGTGCAGCCAGAGATCACAGATGAACACGCTGGCCACGCCGGCCGCCGTCATACTGCCGTAGCTGCCGGAACCGCGGCTGGTATACTCCCAGCCACCGTCGGGGTTCTGCCGGGCCAGATAGTACCGGCGGGCGGCTGACCACGTCTCCGGCGCGATCTCCACTCCGCTCAGAGCGGCGGCGTGCAGGCCCAGCACGGCGAACTGCGAGTTGGAATTGTCCGTCCGGCCCGATTCCCCGTAAGCCCATCCACCTGACGGCTGTTGCGCACGCACCAGGTACGTGGCGCCCGCGGCGATTTGGGGCCGGTAGGCGTCGGGGTCAACACTCTGCAGCGCCATCATCTCCAGCGAGCGTTCGTAAACTCCGTGGTCGCCGTCGGGTGTGCGATCCAGCAAATACTGCACGCCCCTGCTGACGGCCGGGTCATCCTTCGGCGCGCCCGCGGCCCGCAGGGCGAGAACGGCCAGCGAGGTCTGCCCCACGCCCCACCGTCTGTTGGGGGCTCGGAACGACCCATCGTCCCGCTGGGCGTTGCGGATATCGGCCACCAGCTGGTCGATGCGGGCCTGAAGCTGCTCGGCCGTCACGGCGCCGCGCGCCACCGGGGTGCGGAAGCAGATGGCGGCAACGAGCGCGGCCAGAACCACCAGCCACCCCTTCGGGTGCCGCCCTCCCGGATGTCGCTTCCTCACGTCTTGCCCAGTATCCATCGCCTGAACTTCTTGAAAGGTGTGCTGACAGCCGTGCCCAGCTCCACGAACCAGGGCTTCCGACGGAGTCGTCTGCGCTGGGAGGGCGACAGGTGATCCCGTTTAAGGCGACGGAAGTGCTTGCGGACGTGATAGAGGTCCGCCTTCTGGAGTTGCCGTCGCAGCCAGCGCACGGGGAACGTCCTGCCCAGACAACGCTCGGGCACGTGGAAAGCCACCTGGAAGTCGAACAGGTAAGGCAGCCCATCATCCCCCACCAGAATGTTCTCGGCCTTCTCCAGGTCCACGTAGGCCACGCCCCTCTCGTGCAAGCGACGCACCAGCAGGAACAGCTCCCGGCAGAACTGCATGTCCACCTCGGTGTCCCGGGTCAGGGGCTCACCCGGGACGTACTCGTGTATCAGACCCGTGCGCCCGTGCATGCCCACCAGCCTCGGCACGCCCCGTATGTCGTGCACGTGGCGCAGGACGGCGGCCTCATACCTTGCCATCAGCTCCCCCAACCACGCCAGCGGCAGCCCGAGCAGCCGTGCGGTGCGGTGGCACTTGAGGACGACCTGCCGAACCTCGTTGCCGTAGAGGCCCACAGCCGCAAAGGCCGTGTGCTTGAACAGCTTGCGCAACCCCAACGTATGGCCGTCCAGCTCTATTCGCTCGGGCAGTTCGTTCTTGCCCAGCGCCCGCAGTTGATGCCGGCCTTTCATCAGAGGGGGTCTCCGCCGCCGGAGCTGTTTGGTTCAGGGAGATGACCGCTTCGGCCAGTATAGCATGCACGCCGTGGGCCATAAAGCGGTCGGCATGACGTGGGCCGCGCAGGCTAACGCCCCGCCGGTGCGAACGACCGGGGCGGGGCGATTGAGGCCGGTGCCCCGCCGCGGTTCCTCCGTCCTCTGTCGTCCTCCGCGCGCCCTGGTCGTCGGCCGCTGAAGCGGCCTGCTACGAGGCCGCCCTTCCCCGGGCACAACGGTGTCGGAGGACGCCTTTCATGTTGTTCGCCGCCATCGGGTTCGTGGGAACCCGCGCCCGCCGGCAGCCGTCACCGTGGTGAGGGTACAGAAAGACGGCGCCGGCGGGGGAACCGGCGCCGCCCGGGGGCGGGGGCCAGGGGTTGGGCCCTCACGGTATGCTTAGAACCATGCCCGGCTTCAGATCCTGCGGGCTTGAGATCAGGTCCTTGTTGGCACTGCGAATCTGGCGCCACTTCTCACCGCTGCCGTAGTAGCGGCGCGCGATGCGGTAGAGGCTATCGCCTTTGACGACTGTGTGCGTGCGCCCCTTGTTGCCGTTGGTGGCAAGGGTCGGCCGCGCCTCGGAACTGCGTTGCGCGGTGGCGCCGGCGGAGGAGACGTCGGGGATGGTCAGCCGCATGTCGGGCATCAGGCGGGAAGGGTCGGACACAACGCTCTTGTTGGCCGCCAGTATGTCGCGCCACTTCCCTGTAGTGCCGTAGTATTCCTTGCTGATCGAGCTGAGGGTTTCGCCCTTTTGCACGATGTGGGTAACGCTGCGGCGGCGAGGCCTGACGGTTTCCTGCTCGGGCTCGGGTTCCTCCTCGCCGGTGTTCACGGGATTGAGCGGTATTTCGTCGGGCTGGCTCTCTTCGATGACGTCGCGGATGATCGCCTCTTCGCTGGGCGAGCTCGTGGCGGGCGGCTCCTGCCCGCCCATCTCGATGGCGTAGGTCGGCGGCTCTTCGCTCTCCGCTTCAACGGTCTCCGTTCCGCCGCCGTAGAGCAGGTCCTCGTAGAGCTTCTCCAGATCCTGATCCGTTTCTTCCACCTCAGTCGCCCCTGTGCCGTCCTGCACCATCGCGTCGCTCTGCGGGGCGTCTTCTCCGCCCCACATGCACAGCAGAATGATGCCGACCGCAATCAGCGCGAGAATGCCCAGCATCTGCGCCTCTTTCAGTTTCATCGTGTCGCAGCCCCTTCTCCGTTTCGGCCCACGTGAGATACTCCTTGACCATCAACCCGCTAAAGAGTATCGGAAGCCGAACCACCAATACAAACCAGCGGTCCGGCTTCCGCGGTCAGGCGTCCTTTAGCTTTCCGTAAGTGTTTCGTTCGCTGTCCTTTGCGGGGACGCTGCGTGGACGAACTGGTCGGGGAAGCGACGAGGAAAAAACGCCGCAAAAAACCACCGCGCGAACGCCCGTTTCCCCGAGCGGGCCGACACTTGCGCCTCGGCGAGCATCGCTGTACCATTCTTGACTGGGGGCTTCGCGAGGTTTGGCCCCGATTTCATCCTGAACCCTAAGAAGGGACCGACCATGCGCGTCGAGGTTGACGAGGACCTGTGCATCTGTGCAATGCAGTGCGAAACCATCTGTCCGGAAGTGTTCAAGGTCGAAGGCAGCGTCTCAGTCGTGCAGGTGGACCCGGTTCCGCCGGAGGTGGAGGACCGCTGCCGCGAGGCGGTGGAGGCCTGCCCGGCCAATGCCATCAACATCATCGAGGAATGACGTCCCGGAGGGGACGGGCTGCCGCGGGTGGGCCGGGGACGCTCAGCGCCCCCAGTCGGACAACATGGTTTGCGCGACCGGCGGCTGAGGCTGTTCCGCGAACACGTTGACGCAGACTCTGAAACCGTAGGTGGGCCGCTCGCTGTCGGGCAGGTATGCCCGACGGAAGGCCACGTGCATCTCTTCGGGCTCGTCCACCCATGAGCCGCCGCGGAGGACTTTGTAGTCTCCGCTCTCGGGGCCCTTGGGGTCGTCTACAGGCGACTCGAAGTAGTAGCGGCTGTCGTACCAATCCCGGCACCATTCCAGCGCATTGCCGTACATGTCGTGCAGTCCCCAGGCGTTGGGCTGGCGGGAGCCCACCGGATGGGGCGCGCTTGCGGTGAGCCGGCACCAGGCTTGCTCCGCCAGCGCGCTCGGCGAGCCGGCGCGCCCGTAGACGTCTGCCGAACCGGCGCGGCACGCGTACTCCCACTGTGCCTCGGTCGGCAGGCTTACGGTCACGTTCTTGCGCCGGGACAGCTCAGCGCAGAAGAGGTGCGCGTCGCTCCATGAAACGGCGGCCGGCAGTGGGCCCGCCGTGCCGTCCTCGGCCTTGACCGCCGCGGGAGGCATTCGCCCGGTGACGGCCTCGAACTGCCGCCGGGTCACCTCCGTGGCGGACATGTAGAATGGGTCCGAGATGCGAACGCGGTGAGGTGGGCTCTGGTCCGAGGCGAAGCCCGGCACCCCTTCGGCCGCCCCCATTACGAACTCGCCGGCCGGGATGAGCACCAGGGGAAGCGTCACGTCGCTGCCGATGGCCAGTTCACGCCGTGCCGGCACGTCCAGCACCTGCGCGGTGGTCTCCTGCCGACGGACGGCTTCCTGCCGATCGAACGGCCAATCGGTAAACCGAATGCTCTGCAAGCGCTGGCGCAGCAGGCTGCGGGCCTCGGAGGCCCGGGGGCTGCCCGGGCACTCCTTGAGGAACTTCTCCAGCACGCGCACGGAACCGCCGTTGTGCTGGATGTAGCTGGTAATGCTCTGCCAGCAGGCCTCGTCGAATCCGTCCTGCAGGCTCTGCACTTCGGAGGCCAGTTCGGTCAGACCGACCGTCTCGGCCAGCGCATCCAGTTGCCGGAGGCGCTCGCGGGCTTCCCGGAACCGAAGCTGGTCTATCAGCCTCTCGACCTGTGCCGTTTCGTCGCTGGTCGCCTCTGTTATCCGCTCCCGCACCTGCTCCGGCAGACCTTCCACGCCGGCTTCCTCCGGCAGGTGCCGACGTGCAAAGACGGCCGCCTTGTAAGCGTCCTCCCAGCGGCCCTGCGCCAGCAGGTCGCTCACGCTGCTGCGCACGGCGCCGAGCTGCAGCAGGTACCGCACCAGTTGCTCCTTCTCCTGCATCGCCTGCTCGGCCTGACGCCGGGCCTGCCGGCCTGTGCGCGCCAGGTGCCAGACCAAACCGGCGGTCACCGTCAGCAGAAGCAGAAAGCCTATGGCAATGGGCAGGAACACGCTCCGGTGACGCCACACCAGCTTGCGCAGGTGATAGAAGCTGGTTGACGGACGGGCCTCCACCGGCTGACCGCGGAGGTAGCGGGCGATGTCTTCGGCCAGCTCCACGGCGCTCTGGTAGCGGAGGTCTCGTTCCTTCTCCAGGCATTTCATCACGATGGCGTCAAGGTCGCTGTCTATCTGGGGGCTGATGTCAGAAGGACGCTTGGGGATGTAATCCCGTATGATGCGCAGCGACTCCAGCGGGCGCCGCCGGTCCACCCGGTAGGGCAGCGAGTCGGTGAGCAGCTCGTAGAACAGCACGCCGATGGAGTAGACGTCGGACCGGATGTCTATCTCCTCCGGCCGGCCCAGCGTCTGCTCCGGGCTCATGTACGACGGCGTACCCATGACCTCCCCCATCTCGGTCATGTGGATCTGCTCGTCGCCGTAGTCGCTGGCCAGCCTGGCCAGGCCGAAGTCCAGCAGCCGCGGGTTGCCGGAGCCGTCCACCAGGATGTTGCTGGGCTTGATGTCCCGATGGATGACCCCGCGCTGGTGGGCGTACGCAATCGCGCGGCATATCTTGACCATCAGCTCGCAGATACCCCGCTTGTCCAGCCCGTGCCGCAGCACGTACTGCTTGACGTTACAGCCGTCCACGAACTCCATGGTGAAGTAGGGCTGCCCGGCCACCTCGCCGTACTCGTAGACCGATACGATGTTGGGGTGTTTGAGGCGCGCGACGGCCTGCGCCTCCCGTTCGAATCGGATGCGGTATTTCTCCGAGGCGAAGCGCCCGTGCAGCATCAGCTTCAGCACCACCAGACGCTCGGGCTGTTTCTGGCGCGCCTTGTAGATGGCCCCCATGCCACCATGGGCCAGCGGTTCGATGACCTCGTAGCGGTCCGCGAACTCCTCCTTCACCGACGCCAGCCGGGCCGCCTCGTAGTCCCCCACCTGCTCAATGACCGAGGTCTCTGCCTCCTGGGTGGCCTCCGTCGGACTTTCCTCGGCCGGCATCACAGAGGTCGGCTCGGTGGGAGGCTCGGAACTTACCCGAATTCGGCGCTTACATCCGCCGCACAGCACGACCGTCGCGCCCGGGGGAACGCGCAGAACGGAACCGCAGCCGGAACACTCGACCGTACGATTCGGCGCGGCAGGGAACTGGCGGTGGCATTCCTCGCACTCAAGCTGCGAGACGGCCGTCTCCGCCTCCAGCCCGGCGTCGCAGAACGGGCAGTGCACTTCCATGAACCGTCGGCCTCGGGATCAGGGCAATCGACGCATATTCGCGGCCTCAGCGGGCGCACGCGCAGAAGCCGCTTAGCGCAACCCCGCAAACTGCGGGGTAGTCTGGTAAGTGTAACGAAGCAGCCGGGTCCAATGACAAGCCCTGTGGCACCGTCAAAGCCCTACAAGGCCTCCGAGGCGGCTCTGGCACACGGGACGCGTCCAAAAAAACAGGGAGCAAATGTGGCGACGGACCGGGCGAAGAAGGTGCACGCCGCCCCCGCGCACCTCGGTCCGTCCGGGGTCCCGGGGCCGCAGGCTCAGCCCTTGACCACGCCGATGGGCTCCAGGCGGGCCACCTTGCGCGTGATGCCGGCCTCGTGCATCACCGAGACGACCGCCTCCACGTCCTTGTATGCCTCGGGCATTTCCTCGGCCAGAGTGCTGCGACCTTCCCAGGCGACCGTGACACCGCGGTCGGCCAGTTCCTTCTGCAGATTGCGGCCCCCGGCCTTCTTCTTGGCGCCCGTTCGGCTCATAACGCGGCCCGCACCGTGGCAGGTGCTGCCCCAGGTCTCTTTCATGGCCCGTTCGGCGCCCACCAGCAGGTAAGAGGCCGTGCCCATGTCCCCCGGTATCAGCACCGGCTGACCGACATCCCGGTAAGGCTCCGGGACTTCCGGATGTCCGGCAGGGAAGGCCCGCGTGGCACCCTTGCGGTGGACGCAGAGGCGGCGCTTCTGGCCGTCCACGTCGTGCTCCTCCATCTTGGCGATGTTGTGGCAGACGTCGTAAACCTGCCGGATGCCGAGTGCGTCGCGGTCCTTGCCGAAGACCTTCTCCAGCCCCCCGACGACGAGCGAGAGGATGGTCTGGCGGTTTGCCCAGGCGTAGTTGGCGCCACATGCCATGGCGGCCAGGTACTCCTGGGCCTCGGGACTGTCCAGCGGCGCGCAGGCAAGCTGCTTGTCGGGCACGTTTATGCCGTACTTCCGCGTGGCCTTCTGCATGGTCTTCAGCGAATCCTTGCAGATCTGGTGACCGAAGCCGCGGGAGCCGCAGTGGATCTGGAAGGCCACACTGCCCTCGGCAACCCCGAAGGCCTCGGCGACGGCCTCGTCATAGACCTCGCGCACGATGTCCACCTCAAGGAAGTGGTTGCCGCTGCCGAGGGTGCCCATCTGTGGTTGCCCCCGCTCGATGGCGCGCGCGCTCAGGACGCCGGGATCCGCGCCTTCCAGAGCGCCCTGCTCTTCGGTGCGCTCCAGGTCGTCTTCCCGGCCGAAGCCCTGCCCCACCGGCCAGCCGGCGCCGTCACGGCAGACGCTGCGCAGTTCCTTCTCGGAAAGCTTGCGGATGGCCTTCGATGAGCCCACCCCGCACGGGACCTGGTCGTACAGTGCCTTGACGATCTTGTCGATCCGCGATTTCACCTCGTCCGCGGCCAGGTCGGAGGCCACCAGGCGCACACCGCAGTTGATGTCGAACCCGATGCCGCCTGGCGATACCACGCCCCCCTGCTCGGGATCGAACGCCGCCACTCCCCCGATGGGAAAGCCGTAGCCCCAGTGCGCGTCCGGCATGGCAAGGGAGGCCCGCACGATGCCCGGCATGTGGGCGACGTTGATGGCCTGCTGCCCGGCGCCGTCCTCCTCGATGCCCTCCAGCAATCGGGAATCGGCGTAGATGCGGACCGGCACGTTCATGCCGCCGAACGGCTCGATCTGCCAGATGAAGTTACTGACCTGTCGGATCTCATAGTCTCGTTCTGTCATCTCGGTGCACCTCCCGTGGTGCGACAGCGTGTGAGTCAGACGTCGAGAACGATGCGCGCCCTGCGCTGGCCGTCCTCCTGCTCGATGCGCAGGCCGTGATACGTGACGGCTTTGACGGCGGACGAGGTTGGGTGGCGCTCCGGGTCGAACGGTTCACCGAACAGGGTGCCCTCCACCCTCTTATCCTCGACCGAATCGACCCGCGCCCGCCCCGTGGCGAACTCACGGACCTCGAAGGCGTAGAGCACTTCCTCCAACCACTCGACCAGCAGTTCCTCCGGCTCTTCGCCCTCTGCACTCACCGTCAGGGTGTCCGTCTCCTCGACCGAATCGGTGTCCAATATGGCGTCCATCAGGGCCGCGGCGGCCTCCTCGAACAGTGCCTCCAGGCCGGGACCCCAGGCCTCGATGCCGACGTCCGCCGTGTGCTCGAAAGTGCCGTGTCCGCGCGCACCGGGGTCGCTCCACGCCATGGGCTGTTCCTCCGACTTCGGCTCCCGGGATGCCTCTCCCCCTGCCCGGCAACCAACAGCGATGGGTCCGTCCGTTCCGTCTCTACGTACATGATGCACGCGCTGGGGCGAGGAATCAACCTGCCTTTGGCGCATCACCTGCGCGTCTCAAGTGGTCGGAAGTTCCAGCAGCGCCCCGCCGGTGGCCTGCCGCACGCGTTCGGCCCACTCGGGATGGCACGTCAGCACGAAGACCTGTCGCCTCTCCCCCACCTTCGCCAGCAGTTCGGCGGCCCGCCCGCCCCGGTCCCTGTCCCAGTTGACGAACACCTCGTCGAGGAACAACGGCAGCCGCTCGTATCCCTCGTCCAGGTGGTCCACCACGGCCAGGCGGAACGCCAGGTATATCTGGTCCAGTGTGCCGCCGCTGAGGGGCTCGTCCACGAACCGCCACGCGGGGCCGTCGCCGTGGACGACGGCCAGGTGCTCCTCGCCGTCGTCGTCCGGCATCATCTGCAGGCTCCCGTAACGGCCCTGCGTAATGTCCCAGAGGTAGCGGCCCGCGCGTTTCAGGACGTCGGGCTGATGCTCCCGACGGAACTCGGTGTCGGCCCGGCGGAGGATAGATTCCAGCAGCGCCAGCCTGTCGCGCCGCCGGCGCGCCTGCTCGAGTTCCTCCCGCAGTCGCTCGATCTCCCCGTCCAGTTCGGCCACGGAAACGTCGCCGCGGGTGCTCTGGATGTCCTTCTCCAGCTCGGCGGCTTCCACGCGCTTCTCCTCGCGCTCCGCCTGGAGGTCGTCCGCCCGCTGCCGCACGCGCGCGACTTCCTCCGCGTCCAACTGCCAGGCGTCACCTTGCTCGGCCTTCAACTTCTCCAGCCTGGCTTTCAGTTCGGGCAGGTCGGGGTGCTCCTTCTCCAGTTCCTCTTCGGCCTCGCGGACCCGCTCGGCCAGCTTCCGGACCTCGGCGGCGCGTTCGGCCGCTTCCTCCGGAGGACCGGCCTCCGGCACCGCGGCGCGTATCCGTTGCTCCACCTCCCCACGCGCCTCGCGCGCCCGACGGAGCTCCGGCACCACCTCGTGGCGGAGGGCCTCCAGTATCTCCCCGATACGACGCGCGGCCTCCTCCGCCCGGCCCCGGCGCTCCTCCGCTTCCTGCAACTCCCTCTCGGCCCGGTCGAGACCGGCCAGTCCGGGCGGACAGCCCACCTCCTCCAGCAAAGCGTCGAGTTCCTCGGACGCATCATCGTGCCGTTTCTGCAGCGCCTGGAGGCGCTCGCTGAGTGACTCGCGTTCGTGCACGGCCGACCGCAGCTTTTCCACCTGCTGCAGCAGCCCCAGGTCGGGCCGCTCCAGCAGCGCGTCCGCGACGGGCAGGTCGGCCAGAAGCGCGGCCACCTCCTCCCGCGCCTCCTCCATCAGCCGTTCCGCCTCGGCACGCTCCCGTTCCAGTTGCTCGGTCCGCTCCTGTTTCCTTTGCTCCAACAGGTTGCGCTGCCCCTGCTGATGGCGGCGGATGCCATAGAGCACGGCCCCCAGCAGCAACGCGAGCGCCCCGACGCCCCAAAGAACACTGACCGAGGCGGCCAGCCCGGCAACCAGCATAGCGAGCCCGACCCCCCCGGCCACAAGCGCCGGCCAGAGCGGAAGGGGCTCGCCGACGAGCACCGTCTCCACGGTCTGCGCGGCAAGCCTCTGGGACTCAGTGGCGGCATCGTCGTAGCGGTTGATGCGACCCTTCAGTTCGGCGGGGGCTATCTCGCGGACCGCATCCTCGAACTCCTCCCGCCACGGCTCGGACAGCACGTCCTCGGCCGCTTCGCGCACGGCCTGCTCCTGGTGCTGGAGGTCCGTCTTCAGGCCGCTGATCTCCTCGGCTTCTCCCTGCAGGCGCCCGCTCTTGCGCACCCACGCACGGATGTCGTCGGCACGCTCCAACAGCTTTTCGTCCTCGCGGCTCAGGGCCCGACGCATCTTCTCCAGGTTCCTCTTGTCACGCAACAGACCCTTGAGACGCTGCCACTGCTGCTCGGCGGCCTCGCGGACGCGTCGCAGTTCGGCCACCGGCCCGTCGGGCAGACTGAGCGCGGCGTCCTCGTCGGGGATGTCCTCCCGCCAGCGGGCTATCTGTTCGAGCTTCTGCTTGAGGGGTAGCAACTGGTCGGCCTGTTTGACGCGGGCCTGCAGCCGGGGCAGTTGATCGGAGACTTCCCCGATCTCCTCCCGCAGTTCGGCCAGTCGGGCGGCTTTGTCCCGTGTCCGGCGGTCCCGCTCCAGGGCGTCCTTGCGTTCCGCCTGCACCTCCCTTATGCGCTCCCGCAGTTCACGGCACTTCTGGTTGCCCCGGCGGTTCGGCCGCCACAGGCCGCCGGCCTCGGAGTTCAGTTCGGCGATAACCTCGCTCATCGGGCGCAGGAACTCGACCCCGAAGCCACCGAGAAGGCGGTCCTCGACCCCTTGGCGCTCCTTCTCCTCCAGCGCCGCCATGTCCTCCAGCGTCAGCGAGTAGAGGGCGTCGTAGAGGTCTCGCTCCACGTGCTGTACGAACGGGAGGTCATGGTTGCTCAGGTCCCTGGCCTGCCCGTCCATGGTGACGGTACCCTGCGGGTTGCTGGTCAGCTTGCGCCAGATGTCAGCGCGGCGGCCGTCCTCCAGCGCGATGGTGGCTTCGATTTCGGGATACACGTCGCGGTCCCACGGCCTGTAGGGGAAGTCCCGGACCGGGTAGAACCCGTAGAGCAGGGCGCGGCAGACGCTCAGCAAGGTCGTCTTGCCGGCCTCGTTGGGCCCGCACACCACGTTCACGCCGTCGGCGAGCTGGCTTTCGGCCAGGTCCACGCCGAAGAGAGCCCCGAACGCAATGATTGAGATATTCCGTATTCTCATCGCTCCTCCTCCGGCACCAGGCGTGCGGCGGCTTCCCGGTCCAGCCCATCGAGCAGTTCGCGCAGATAGGCGGTGGCGTCGTCGGGGTTCCCGGCCAGTTCCTCGGGACAGAGTTCCTCGATGAGCTCATCGTCGGAGGCTGCCTTATCGATGAGTTCGAGCGCCGTGCCCAGGACCGTCCGGCCATCCCGGTATTCCTCCAGGTCCACCGGACGAGTCACGTCCGCGGGCCTCACCTCCAGCCAACCGGCCCCTAAAGCCTCCTGCAATTCCTCGGTAAGCGTGCTCAGGTTCTCCGGCTGCGCCAGCTCCGCGGCCAACGGCGACTGGCCGGTCAGGTCCACTCGCACGAAGTGCTCGCGCCCGTCGTCGATGGCCATCCGCTCCCGCACTGTTGTCACAAGCTGCAAGGTCAACGGTCCCAGACCCTCGGCCTCGGCCGGACAGGCGACCTCCTCCGCGTGCCAGACGACCGGTGCCAGCGGCACGAACTCCGGGGCAGCGGGCATGCCCTTCTCCACCTCGACCCACAGCGCGCCCTTCGACCCGGTCTCCCGGGGGTTGCGGCCCTGCGTGTTGCCGGCGTACCAGGCGGGTGCCTCTTCGCAGACGCGCTGGCGGAGGTGAATGTGGCCCAGCGCCCAGTAGTCATAACCGGCGTTGCGGAGATCGTCTTCGGTGCAGGGGGCGTAGCGCTCGTGCCGGTCCGTGCTGCGCGCCCCGGTGACCTGGGTGTGCAGCAGTCCAATGTGGGGCAGTTCGCCCTCGGCAACCGGGAAGTCGGCCGCCATGTTCTGGCTTTCCGCCGGGGTCATGTGCCCGGCGCCCGTCAACCGGGCCACGGCCTGGCCGTCGGGGTCCCTTATGTCCACGGTCTCCGGGTTGCTGCTGGCGAACATATGCACGTTCGGGGGCCAGTCGATGCTACGCGCGCGGTAGTTGGCCCGGCCGGGGTCGTGGTTGCCCGGGGCGTAGAAGAGCGGTATCCCGGCCTCATCCAGCCGCCGGCAGCAATCCAGCAGGAGCCGCTCGGTGGCGAACGACAGCCGGTCGTCGTCGAACAGGTCGCCCGCGATGAGGACGGCGTGCGCCCGTCGCTCGACAGCCAGCTCAACGCCCGCCTGGAAAGCCTCCCGGCAGGCATCGCGCAACCGCCTCCGCATGACCTCGTCGCGGCCGTAGAAGGGGGTGTCCAGGTGACAATCGGCCAGGTGAAGTATCCGCACCGGACCCATAGCTGCCTCCCGCGTGCAAAACCGAGATAGGTCGCCCGGCGCCCCGCAGGGCGGGACACAAATCACTTGTGCAGGAGTTTACCATAGCCCGGGCGTCGTGGCAAGCGCATTGCGGATGTAGCGAGCACGTTCACCCGGCCGGCGCCCCGGAAGCAGTCTCCGGCGGCAGACATACAAACAGAGCCCGCCATACGGCGGGCTTTGCCCATTGGGATAGCTGCGCTCTGCACGGCGTCGCAGAAGTCCCAGAGGAGAGTTCGCCGTATGGCGAACGGCAGGAATGAGGCCCAGGCGTCAGCCTGGGTTTCCGGTGGGAAACATACAAACAGAGCCCGCCGGAAGGCGGGCGGCACAACGCGTGGGCCCCGATCCCGATGTCCGGCCGCCCTCACCGGGTCTCTGTGGCCTCCGTTTCGGCCAGGCGGCGGTTGTACGAGCGCAGCAGGTCGCGGTAGTGCGCGGGCAGCCGGCCGGTGCGTAGCGCATCGTCCAGCTTCCGTCGCTCGGCCTCGGGCAACCCGGGCGCCCAATCACCCTCCGGCGCGCCTGCCGGGGTGAGGCGCCCCCGGTCCCAGCGGCCGCCGGGCAGGATGGATTCCTCCGCCGGTCGGTCCGGCCGGCCCGTGGCGGCGCCGGGGATGGTCGGCTGCTCGAGTTCGCGAAGCCCGCTTTGGCTCTGCGGTGACTGCCCCTCTTGCTGCCGCTGTCGGACCAGCCGGTCAAGCTCGGCCAGTATCTGCTGCTGGGCCCGTTGCACGTCCGGGCCGGTGTTTCCCTGGCGGAGCATTGCCTCCACCTCGCCCATCCGCCGGCCGACGGCCCCCAGAGGACCCACCGGGCCCCGCCCCGCGACGGCCCACCCGCACACCAGCAACAGGAGTGCGACGACGATGTAGCCTCGTCTCATTCCGCCTCACCTCCCGCGGCCAGTTGTTCGAGTTCCAGCAGACCCTCGCGCAGGGCGGCCTGACGCTCGGCCAGACGCTCTACACCCGAACCGAGTTCCGGTGACTCCAAGACCCCTCGGCGCTCGTCCAGCCGCGCCGTCCGTCGATTGAGCGCGCTCTGCAGCGTGCGCAGCACCTTCAGCTCCTCGGCCATGTTGACGGGCGGGCGCTCGCGTTGCCGCCGCTCACGGTCCTGCCGCTCCCGGTCAGGGGGCCTCTCGGCGGTCTCCGGCGCAGCGGACAGCACCTGCATGAGCGTTTCCAGGATGTCCTCGATGTCCTTCTGGAGGACGCGCGCGGGCTCGACGTCGGCTTCATCCAGCAGGTCTCCACATGCCAGCAGGTCCTCCTCCAGCCGCGCCATCGCCTCCGGCCAGGCGACCGTGCGGCCGAAGTCGTCCAGCAGTGCGGCCGCATCCCGGACCCGACGGGCCAGGGCCCGCTCGCGTTCCGCCAGGTCGGCCAGTCGCAGCATAACGGCGCGCCCCGGGCGCTGGGAACCGCCAACCCGTCCGGCGGTGTCCACGGTGTCAGCGCTGATTTCGCGTTGCTCCTCCAGCATCCCCCTGAGCACCTCGACCATGCCGCGCCGCGCCTCGGACCGGCGCTGCGCTTCGGCTCGGCGAATGGCATCCCGCACGGCATCTCGAGCGGCCTCAAGTCGTTCGCGGGCGCTGCCCTGCTCTGCCTGCGTTTCCGGGACCTGGGCCCGTCGGAGAGCCTCCCGGGCCGCCTCCATGGAGGGAACGGCCAGCGCCAGCTCCTCTCCCCCGGGCGAGTTGCCCAGCGCCGCGCGCAGTTTCTCCGTGTCCTCCCGTATCTCCTCCTGAAGATCGGCCAGGCGTCCCAGCTCTTCCGGGTCGGAGGGGTCCACTCCGGAGGTCGCGTCCGCGGCCGCAGTCTGGCGTCGCAGCAGCCCATCCAGTTCCTCGGCCGCCCGCCGCAGGCGGTCCAGCCGCTCCGCTCCCTCACCTTCCGTCAGGGCATCCGCCATGAGTTGCAGGTCGTCCAGGACGGCCAGCTCCGCCTGCCGCGCCTCCGCGTAGCGGCCTTCCGCGAGAAGCGATGCGATCTCGCGCATGCGCGAGACCAGTAGCGCGTCGCGGCTCAGCGTCAGCGCCCGACGCAGGCGGTCCGCGCGCTCGGGCTGTTCGGTCGTCTCGATCAGTTCCAGCAGGCGCCGTTCCACGCCCTCCATACGCTCCCGGATGCGCTGCTGCTCCGCGGGCAGCTCCTGCGCACGCGCCGTCACCGACAGGCACAGCCCGCCCACTATTGCTGTCAGCACCACCGGCCGGAGGATTGTGCTCATTCACCGCCCTCCAGCCAGTCCAAAACGTCTGCCGCGCCCTCGTCGGTCCGCTCGAGGACCGAGCGCTGCTGCTCGCCTATTTCGATCACCGAGGCCGCCACCGCCGCGGTCCCCTCCATCAGAAGCATGTTCTCCCGCACCGCCTCCATGCCTCGGACCGCGTTCGAGGCGTGGCCGCTGCTCCGCTCAAGCGAAGTGCGGACCGTTTCGGCCACCCGTAAGACGGCCCCATCCGGCGCCGCCAGTTCCTCCAGCGGCGTCACGATCTCGGCTACCCGTGCTCGGTAAGCTTCCGGCTCCAGCACGCGGTTGTTGCGCAACTGCTCCAGCACGTCGCGGTAAGCGCCGGCCACCTTGGTCAACTCGGATGCCAGGTTGCTCTGCTCGCGTTCCACCGCCGCCCGGTCCCGCTCCGTCACTCCGGAATCCCTCAGGCGATTGAGCAGGGATTTCTCCGCCTGAAGGTGCTGCTCCAGGTCGCGCCTCAAGTCCTCCTGCTGCACCAGCAGGTTGCGGAGCAGCTCCGGGAGCCGCACGATGCGAAACTCCAGCGGCATGCTGCGCCCGACGTTCGGCCCACCGGGCTGGCGGTTGTCCCGCACGACGGCTGTCAGGCGAAGACGGCCCCCCGGCTCATATGACCTCTCCCGCAGGTCCAGCACGTATTCGCTTCGGCGCACCGGGCTCCCGTGACCATCCCACAGCAGCAGACCGACGGGGTCCGCCCCGTTGTTCCCGGTGGAGATTTCGAGTCTCCCCTCTGCCGCCGCGTAATCGTCCCGGGCGACCACCCGCAGAGGCAGCCGGGCGGAGGGCACCAGCAGACCGCCCACGCCGGGGGCGGTCAATCTGACCTCGGGCGTTTCGTCGGGCACCGCCCGGAAGCTCGCCCGCAGGGGCGGCTCCATCCGGATGTCGTGCTCGCCAACGAGCACAAACTCGCATTCCACGTCCCGCCGCACGGCGAACGAGGAACGTAACTCCCGTTCGCCGACTAATTCCATCTGCTGTACCTGCCCACCGTCCACGCTCCACTGCCCTCCTCGGACGGGAACGGTGGCGGTCAGTTGCACCTCCACCCGGCTTCCGGCCGGGACGGCGAACTCGGGGGCGTTCCACGACACCACCACGGGCTCGGGGCTGACGTAGGATGGAGGGTGGACAACCACCCGCGCCGCGTCCACCTCCGGCCGGGGGACGGCTTCCAGCCGCACCTCCGGCGTCACGCCGTCCCCCGCCGTGGCCTGCAGCACGGCGGACTCCGTGACTTCCTTCAAAGAAACAGCGAACTCGCGCGGCGGACGACGCTCCATGGTCAGTGTCCTGGCATCTCCCCCCTCGACCGGGCGCAGCCGGAGGCGCGCCACTTCCGGCACCACGCCGTGGGCCAGAGCCGAGACTTCCACATCAGCGCCGCGCGGCACGTAGCGCACCCCGCTCGGGAACCCCACCAGCCGCAACCGTGTGCGGCGCGGCCACGGCTCTTCCGCCAGCAGCACGTTCCGCCGCAACCAGAGCGACGCCGTTGCCGGACGGAACAGACCGAACGCTGCCAGCAAGGCCAGCAGCACGAGGGCCACCGCGACCGATCGCAACGGCCTCGTCCAGTTCACCAGGGAACGAACCTCGATGCGGCGGGCGGCAGCTTCGGCCTGACGCACGGCCACGGCACGCAACGAAGGCGAGCCGACAGCGCTATCACCGCGCAAAGAGACGGCGCTGGCCAGAACGTCCCGATGGACCGGCAGCCGGCGCTCCAGCTCGATGGCCAGGTCCACGTCCCCCAGCGGACGGGTCAACGGCCGCACGACCTGCCGGGCAGCCTGCCACAACAGCAGAAGGACGAAAGCGGCCAGCAGCGTCGCCCGCGCGGGCACGGGAAGCCGCAGAAAGCGGTCGAGGGCGTAGCTGGCGACCACCAACAGAAAGCCCACCTGCACCAGCCGGCCCAACCCGGCCGCAAGCATGGCCCCCCGCATAAGATGGCGCAGACGACGCAACGCGGAATACAGGGTGGTCGGCGGATTCACGCGGTCCTTCCCGATTGACGGTGCCACGGGGCGCACCTTCGGGCATTTGCGTCCCGTATATCAGTTCCCTATAGTATTATAGTTCGTCGGGCACCGGACCCAAAACCCTCAGGCAAACCGAGGTGGAGATGGGCGAGATAAAGCAACACCAGGGTAAGCTGAACGCCGCGGGAAAGCGCTTCGCGCTGGTGGTGAGCCGCTACAACGAGTTCTTCTCCAGCCGCCTGCTCAACGGAGCGGAGGACTGCCTGCTGAGGCACGGCGCCGCGGAGGAGGACCTGGAGGTCTTCCGCGTTCCGGGCTCTTTCGAGATCCCCCTGGTCGCCCGCAAGGTGGCCGAGTCCGGAAGATTCGATGCCGTCGTCTGCCTGGGCGCAGTCCTGAGGGGTCAGACCTCCCACTTCGACTTCGTCGCCGGCGAATGCGCCAAAGGTGTCGCGCGCGTGAACATGGACACCGGCGTGCCGACGATCTTCGGGGTGATCACGACCGAGACCGTGGAACAGGCCGTCGATCGCGCCGGAGCGCGAACGGGCAACCGCGGCGCCGAAGCCGCCCTGGCGGCCATCGAGATGGCCAATCTTGTGGAGGACATCGCGTCCGGCTGAGTCCGCCGCCACGCCGCGCCGTGCAACAAGGTCCCCGCGAACGGACCACGGCGCCCTATTCCCGAAGCCCCCTCTGCTGCGGTAAGTGTATTTGAGAAAAGAAACGCAAGCCCGGGAACTGGCCTTGCAGGCCCTCTACCAGCGTGACCTGGTTGAGGACCGTACGCTGGAGGAGCTTCTGAACTTCTGCGAGCGCAGGGCCCCCGACCCCGTCCGCCCGCTGACTGCGCGCCTCGTCCGGGGCTGCATCGAGCATCAGCCGACCCTCGACAAGCTGATACGGCGCACGGCCGAAAACTGGAAGCTCGAACGTATGGCCGTCAGCGACCGCAACATACTGCGGCTCGGCGTCTACGAGATGCTCTACCGTCCGGACACTCCCGCGAAGGTCGCCATCAACGAAGCCATCGAGCTGGCCAAGCGCTACAGCACCGAAGGTTCCCCCACATTCGTGAACGGTGTGCTCGACAGGATATACAACACCTACATCGCGCACAGAGTGCAGCCCGACCCCGAGCGCGCAGCCGACCTCCACGTGCACTCGAACGCCTCCGACGGGTCGGTGCCGCCCTCCGAGCTGCCGGCCATGGCGGCCAAAGCCGGGCTGGACGCTATAGCGCTGACAGACCATGACACGCTGGAAGGCGTCGAGACGGCCAGGGAGGGGGGGAAGGAGTGCGGCGTCCTAGTGGTCCCGGGAGTTGAGCTGACCGGTTACGCTCCTGCCGCTGAAGGAGAGGAAGAGGTTGAGATACACATCATCGGCCTCTATGTTGACGTAGAGGACGAAGCACTGGCCGACCGACTGGAAGAACTGCGGGCCACCCGCACGGAAAGGGTGCGTAAGATAGCCGAACTTCTCCAGGACCTAGGCGAGGACATCGAAGCCGAGGACATCCTGGCCAGAGCCGGCGGGGACTCGGTCGGACGCGTCCACGTGGCGCGCGAACTGGTCGAACGCGGGGTGTGCCGGGACGTCAGCGACGCCTTCAACCGCTTTCTGGCGCAGGGCGAGCCGGCGTACGTTCCGAAGGAGCACATGACGCCCGCCGAGGCGGTCAAGCTTATCAGACGGGCCGGAGGCTGCGCAGTGCTGTCCCATCCCGGCCTGCTGGCCGACATGGAGATGTATCTGCCCGAACTGTTGGAGGCCGGGCTGGACGCGCTGGAAGTGCACTATCCACGCCACAGCGCGAGCCAGGAGAAAGAATTGATGGACCTGGCCGAAGAGTATGACCTGCTGGTCACCGGGGGAAGTGACTTCCACGGGGAGGCCAAACCCTACATCAGTCTCGGGCAGGAGACGGTCTCCTTCATCGAACTTCACAAGTTAGAGCAGCGCGCGCTGGCCCGGGTCTGAAGGAGCCGGCCGCCGATAATCCAGGGAAGCGACAACCATGTGTCCCTTTGGTCTGTTCAGCAAGAAAGAGAAGCCCGAGGAGGAAGAGCCGGCGCAGCCGGAAACCTCCGGCGGCTTTCTGGGCAAATTGCGAAGCGGCCTCGCGAAGACGCGGCAGAAGGTCAGCGGCGGCCTCCGCTCGGTGCTCTCCCTGCACCGGTCGATAGATGAGGAACTGCTGGAGGAGCTGGAAGAGCAGCTCTACCTGGCGGACGTCGGCCCCCGGGCCGTAATGCGTTACTGCGAAGAGCTGCGGCAGGCCCACAGTGAAGGCCAGATCTCGGAGTCCGAGGAAGTCATCGACTTCCTGAAGGAGATGATGCGCGAGGACCTGAGCCACTGGGACACCGAACTGCACCTGCCGGACGAGGGTCCCGCCGTCATCATGGTGGCGGGAGTCAACGGGTCCGGCAAGACCACAAGCATCGCCAAGCTGGGCAACCGCTTTCTTGAGGACGGCCGAAGCGTGCTGCTGGCCGCCAGCGACACCTTTCGCGCCGCCGCCATAGAGCAACTCGAGATATGGGCCGAGCGCATTGGCGCGGACATCGTCAGTAACGAGAGTGCCGACCCGGCGGCCGTGACCTTCGACGCCGCTGAGAAGGCCATTGCGCGCGACTACGATGTCCTCATTATCGACACCGCCGGCCGGCTGCACACCCGGCGCAACCTGATGCGCGAGCTCCAGAAGATAAACCGGGTGGTTGGCAAGAAGATACCCGGAGCCCCCCACGAGACGCTGATGGTACTGGACGCCACCACGGGGCAGAACGCCATCAGCCAGGCCATCCGCTTCAATGAGAGCATCGAGCTGACCGGCATCGTGCTGGCCAAGCTCGACGGCACCGCCAAGGGGGGCGTCATCTTCGGGATGCAGGACCAGATCGATATCCCCGTCAAGTTCATCGGCATCGGCGAAGGCGCCGACGACCTGGTGCCCTTCCGGCCGGAACCCTTCGTCGAGGCCCTGTTCGACTGATCGGAGCACGGTATGGAGTTTGAGGAAATCCGGAGCCTGTTCGACCGCTACGTCATTGGCAACTACAGCCGCCACCCCATCGCCTTCACCCGCGCGGAGGGCTCCCTCATCTGGGACAGCGCCGGGAACCGTTACGTGGACCTTATGCCCGGCTGGGGCACCACGGTGCTGGGACACTGCCACCCCCGCGTGGTCACGGCCGTGCAGCGGCAGGCGGGCAGGCTGCTGCACGTGGACAACACCTTCTACATCCCCCCGCAGGGGGAACTGGCGCGGGAACTGAGTGAGAAGAGCTTCGGCGGCAAGTGCTTCTTCTGCAACAGCGGCGCCGAGGCCGTCGAGGCCTCCATCAAGCTGGCCCGGCTCCACAAGCAGGAGCAGGGGCGCTACAAGATTATCACCATGCGCGACTCCTTCCACGGCCGCACCATGGGGGCCATAACCGCCACCGGGCAGGACAAATACCACAAGGGCTACCTCCCGCTGGTGCCCGGCTTCACCCACGTGCCCATGAACGACCTGCACGCGGTCAAAGAGGCCGCCGATGACGAGACCTGCGCGGTCATGCTGGAGCCCATTCAGGGCGAAGGCGGCATCAACGTGGCCACCGAGGAGTTCATGGCCGGCCTGCGGGAGTTCTGCGACCAGAACGACATGCTGCTCATCGTGGACGAGGTGCAGTGCGGGGTGGGCCGAACCGGAGAGTGGTTCGGACATCAGCTCTACGGCATCGAGCCGGACATCATGGCCCTGGCCAAGGCCCTGGGCAGCGGCGTGCCCATAGGCGCCATGGTCGCGCAGCCGGAGGTGGCCGAAAGCCTGGTGCCCGGCACGCACGCCTCGACCTTCGGGGGCAACCCGCTGGCCTGCGCCGCGGCTCTGGCCACGCTGCGCACCATCGAGGCAGAGGACCTTCTCCAGACCTGCCGTGAGACCTCCGAGTACCTCTTCGGCCGGCTCGGTGAGTTCGCCGAGCGCTTTTCGTTCGTCCGGGAGGTGCGCGGTCGCGGCATGATGTGCGGCGTGGAACTGGACCGGCCCGGCACGCCCATCTTCCAATACTGCCTGGAGCAGCGCGTGCGCATCAACTGCACCCACGACACCGTCCTCCGGCTGCTGCCCGCCATCAACGTGCCGCGTGACCTGCTGGATGAGGGTCTGCAGGTGTTGGAGGAGGCCCTCCAGAAAGCGGACAAGGGCGAAATCTGACCGCGAGGGAGACCATGCATCTGGTGACGCTGTTCGACTGGGACGCCGAGCGTATCGACGAGACGCTCTCCCTGGCCGCCGAACTCAAGGCGGAAGCACGGGAAGGCAAGCTCGCGCCGACACTCGAGCGCAAGACGCTGGCCCTGCTGTTCGAGAAGGCGTCTATGCGCACTCGCGTTTCGTTCGAGGTGGCCATGGCCCAGCTCGGAGGCCACGTAATCTACCTGTCCAAGGACGACGTCAACCTGGGCGTGCGAGAGCCCGTCAGGGACGGCGCCCGAGTTCTGTCCCGCTACGTGGACGGCATCGCCGCGCGTGTGTACAGCCACCAGACCATCGAGGAGCTGGCGGCCCACTCCAGTGTCCCCGTCATCAATGCCCTCAGCGACCGGGCCCACCCTTGCCAGGCCCTGGGCGACATGCTGACCATCCGGGAGCACGTGAACGACCCCGAATCGGCCAGAGTGGCCTTCATCGGCGACGCCAATAACGTGGCGCGCTCGTTGGCTGTCATCTGCGCCAAACTCGGCCTGCGGTTCACCATCGCCTGCCCGGAGGGCTACGGCTTCGACGCGGGCTTCCTGGCCCGCCTGGGGCAAGCCGGGGGCCGCGTCGAAACGGTTCATTCGCCCGAAGCCGGTGCGGCCGACGCCGACGTGCTCTACACGGACGTCTGGGTCAGCATGGGGCAGGAAGATGAGGCCGACCAGCGGCGCCGCGCCTTCGCCGACTACCAGCTCAACGCCGCCTTGCTGGAGCAGGCCTCCTCGCGTGCAATCGTCATGCATTGCCTGCCCGCCCACCGGGGGGAGGAGATCACCGACGAGGTGATGGAAGGCCCCCAGAGCGCCGTCTTCGACCAGGCGGAGAACCGCCTGCACGCCGAGCGCGCCCTGCTGCAGATGCTGATGGACTGATCCCCGGGCTATCCGCCCGCCGACCGGCCCCGGCTATCGATTCGTGCCGTGCCCCGCCGGTCCGCAGCGACAGTAGCGGCACCCGAGTTGCATGTACAGAGAATGTGCATTTTGTGACACTGCCTGCGGCTTCTGGTGGAGGCTGGCCATGCAATGGGGATCGCGCAAAGGACAGGTCGTCCTGCTGGCTCCTGCGATGGCGCTTGTTTCCGCAGGCATTCTTATGCTCGCAGTCGATGTCGGGCGCATAGTTAACACGCGGGCGAGACTTCAGAACGTCGCCGATTCCGCCTGTCTGGCGGCCGCCCAGGTGCTCTCGCGCGAGCACATCGCGGGCACCGAGGAGGACGAGGCCCGGTCACTGGCAGTGTCCGAAGCGGAGACGTTCCGGGACGCCAACTGGACAGATGCCGGCATCGAGATCGAGTTCGGGACCGTGGACGCCGACGGCGATTTCAGCCCGGTCGGCACTGACACGCCCGCCTCGGCCGTCCGCGTCTCCTCCTACCGCAATTCCGACGCGCCCGGAGGAGACCTGGACCTGTTTTTTGCCCCTCTGGCGGGCCTGAACGGCTGCCAGGTGGCCGCGGCCTCCAAAGCCCACGTGGCCACAACCATATGGGGCGTGCTGCGCGGACTGAGACCCTTCGCCATTCCCGAAGATCAAATCCCCGGCATCGGGGAGGAGATGATATTCTATCCCGCCGACGCCGACAGCTACGACGGGGGACTGGGCGAAGACACGGTTGCGCCCGGCTGCTGGGGGCTGCTCAATCTGGACGGCGGCTCGCTGGGCTCGGACGAGCTGAAGGAATGGATCGAAAGCGGCTACGATATGCCCTTCCTGATCGACCCGGACGACGGATTCGTCCATGTAGATGGCTGCAGCGGGTTCCGCGCCACGCTTAACCAACCGATCAAGGAGCAGATCGGCAACAGCTTCATGATGGTGGTCTACGACGAAGTCAGCGGAACGGGCGCCAACACCGAATTCCGCTGCATCGGTTTCCTGAAAGCCACCATCACCGACTGCAAACTCGTCGGCAATGATCCTTACGTCAGTTGTCGCGTGGACGAAATGGAGGCCCTGCACGACATAATCGCCGGCTTTGGTGGCATGTACAACAGCCCTAACCTCCGCAAAGTGCAACTCCTCTGGTAGAGCCCGGCCCATCCGCCCCAGCTCCTCGGGAATGCTGTGCCGGCCGGGCGGCCGAGAGGTCGCAAGCCCCCCGCCGGCCATCTTCACTCGGCAGTGGAACAGCCTTGCCCGGGGCTGCCGCAGTTTGACACATTCCCCTCCTCTGGGTACAGTGGCCGGGTTAGCATGGCCCTTCTCCCCCGGTATCCCAGTGGAGGATTCACCATGGCCCTTCGTCACGAGAAAGCCACCGCGGGCATCGAACGCATGCCCAACCGGAGTCTGCTGTATGCCACGGGCGTCACCCCCGAACAGATGGGCAAGCCGTTCATCGGGGTTTGCTCCAGCTTCACGGACCTTGTGCCCGGGCACATCGGCATGCGCAGCCTGGAGCGCAAGATCGAGTGGGGCGTCAACGCCGGCGGCGGCGTGCCGTTCCTGTTCTCCGTTCCCGGCATCTGCGACGGCATCGCCATGGGGCACCAAGGGATGCACTACTCCCTGCCCTCGCGCGAGCTGATCGCCGACATGATCGAGTCCATCGTGCAGGCCCACCAGCTCGACGGGTTGGTGCTTCTGACCAACTGCGACAAGATAACCCCCGGCATGCTTATGGCCGCCGGGCGGCTGGACATACCCACGGTGGCGGTCACGGCGGGCCCGATGCTGTCGGGGCATCACGGCGGGCGGCGCCTCTCACTCGTCCGCGACACCTTCGAGGCGGTCGGCCTGTGCAAAGCGGGCAAGCTGAGCGAGAAGGAGGCGGAGGAGCTGGAGGTCGAAGCGTGTCCCGGACAGGGCTCCTGCCAGGGCCTCTACACTGCCAACACCATGGCGTGCCTTACCGAGGCTATGGGGATGAGCCTGCCCGGAACGGCCACCGCCCTGGCGGGCTCGGCCAAGAAGGAGCGTATGGGCGAACGAGCCGGCGAGCGCGTCGTGGAACTCGTGCGGGAAGGCGTCACCGCCCGCCAGATCATCACCCGTGAGTCCCTGGAGAACGCCATCCGCATGGACATGGCGCTCGGCGGCTCCACCAACACGACCCTCCACATCCCCGCCATCGCTCACGCCGCTCAGGTGGACATCACCCTGGAGGACTTCGACCGCCTGAGCCGGGAGACGCCCCAGCTTGCCTCGCTCAGGCCCGGCGGCGACCTGATGATGGAGGACCTGGAGTGGGCGGGCGGCATCCCGGCCGTGATCAAGAACATGGCCTCGTTGTTGAACACCGACTGCCGCAACGTCGTGGGCCTGAGCGTGGCCGAGATAGCCGAGCAGGCGCCCGTCGGCAACCCCGACGTCATCCGGACCCTCGAGGATCCCATATCCGAGGAAGGCGGCATCGCGGTGCTCAAGGGCAGTCTGGCTCCCGAGGGGGCCGTCGTGAAGCAGGGCGCCGTCTCCCCGGAGATGATGCAGTTCACCGGCACCGCCCGCGTCTTCGACAGCGAGGACGACGCCATGGACTACCTGCTGGCGGACAAGGTTGTACCAAAGGACGTCCTCATAGTGCGCTACGAGGGACCCCGCGGCGGACCCGGCATGCGGGAATCTCTGGCGCTGACCGCCGCCGTTGCGGGATGCGGTCTGGGGGACAAGATAGCGATCGTGACCGACGGCCGGTTCTCCGGCGGCACCCGCAACCTGAGCATCGGCCACGTCTCCCCCGAAGCGGCCGACGGCGGTCCCATAGCGCTGGTGCGGGACGGGGACGAGATAGAGGTGGACCTGCCGGGCCGCACGATAGACCTGCTGGTCGATGGCGACGAGTTGCGCGAGCGCCGGGCCGGGTGGCAGCGTCCCCAGCCCAAGTTCACTCACGGCTGGCTGGCCCGCTACGAGCGACTGGTCCAGAGCGCCGCCCGCGGCGCAGTGCTGGAACCTCCGGCCTCCTGAGCATTGCGCCGATTCCGCGCGCGTTGAAGAAAATGGCCGGGCGCCCGTAGAATGGCGGGCATGCATACGCGCAATCTTCCCTGACAGGCATGCCCATGCAGGAGACGGGCCTCAGCTTCCGGCCTTACCTCAACGTCTGGATTCTGCTCGCCCTTGCCGTTATCCTGCTGGGGTTGGCCGTGCTGGCCTACCGACGCACCGGACGCCCCGTGGCGCGCCGCTACCGGCTGCTACTGCTGGGCCTGCGCTGCTCCGCCGTGCTCCTGCTTCTTGTTCTGCTGCTGCGTCCCGGCCTCGACACCGTGCAGTACGAGATCGTCAAGCGACCGCTGCTTCTGTTGATCGACGGCAGCAACTCGATGACGGGCATCAGCGACACGGCCTCGGGGGTGACCAGGCGGCAGGCGGTTGAGGAGCTGCTCGCCGAGTCCAGCGATGAGCTGGCCGACCTGCGGGCCGCCTACGATGTTCTGCAGATCGACTTCGCCCGCGGGCTCATCGAGTCCGACCTGCCCGAGCAGAGCCCGCAGCGCCGGAGCAGCGCCTACGGACTGGCCCTGCAACAGGCCGCCGCGGAGGTGGCCGGCGGGCAGGCGGATGCGCTCGTCGTCTTCGGCGACGGCTCTCACAACCACGGGCCGCCGGACCCGGTGGAGGTGGCCGCCGGGCTGGGCGAGCAAGGCATCCCCGTCCACACCGTCGGCGTGGGGCAGGACGCCGCCACTGCTCAACTGCGCGACGTGAAGCTGGTCGAGGTGACCGCGCCCCGCTCGGTGCCCCTCTTCAGCCGGTTCCCGGTCAGGGCGGAGATACTCTGCCGGGGCGCTCAGGGGCAATCGGTCGACCTTCAACTGACCTACGCCGGCCGGGAGGTCCAGACCAAAACCGTGCGCATATCGCACCCGGAAGAGACCGTACCGCTGGAGTTCGAAGTCGTGCCGGAGGAAGAAGGAGACTTCAAGCTGACCGTGACGGCCACCCCCCTGCCGGACGAACTGCTGGAGTCGAACAACGCCGCCAGTGCATTCGTGAAGGTCATAAGGGAAGGTCTGACGGTGGGGTACTTCGACGTGCTGAGGCCGGAGAGCAAATTCCTGGCCCGGGCCATGACGGGGGCTGAGCAGTTGCAGGCGCGCCGCGTTCTGGTGCTGCCGGGACGCAAGCTGCCCGAGCCGGCCACGGAGATGGACAGATACGACGTGGTCGTGCTGGGCGATGTGCCGCCCGACGCCTTTCTGCCAAGCCGCATACTCGAACTGAAGCGCCGCATCCAGCAGGAGGGTAAAGGATTGGTGGTGCTGATGGGCCCGGACGCATGGCGCAGTGATGGCTGGGCCGACACCGCTCTGGCAGATGTGCTGCCGGTGCAGTTGGGTGCATCACCTCGATACGTGGAGGGGCAGCGGCGGTGGATCGTGGACGAGCGGCTCGCGGACCACCCGGCCGTCGCGCTGGAAGCAGACCCCCAGCAGGCTCTGCGCGCATGGTCGCAGATGCCCCCGGTCAACGGCGTGTTCGTGGGACCGACGCCCCGCCGGGGGGCCACCGTGCCCGCCACGGACGCGGACGGCAATCCCCTGCTGGTGGTGCACCGGTCCGGCCAGGGGCGTGTGGCCTGCGTGCTGACCGACACGACGTTCCGCTGGTTCTTCACCGAACGCGAGACGCAGGATTACCATCGCCGGTTCTGGCGGCAGCTTCTGCTGTGGGCCTCCGGCCGGGCCGGAGAGGAGGAGACGCGCGTGCGCCTCGAGCTCAACAAGCGGCGCCTGCTGCTGGAAGAACCCTTGACCCTGCAGGTAACCGTGCAGGAACCGGACGGGCAGCCTGTGCGAGACGCCACGGTAGAGGTGCAGGTGGAGACCCCGGAAGGCACCACGGAGTCGCTGGGGCCCGCCTTCTCACGCGAGCGGGGCGGCTACACCGACACCTATTCCCCGCCAATCGAGGGCGACTACACCGTCACGGCGCAGGCCCGGCGCGAACAAGAGGTGCTGGGAAGCGACCGGGCGCTCTTCCGTGCCACCGGCGCCAACCCGGAGCTGGAAGACCCCATCGCCGACCTCAAACTGCTGCGCCGGATGTCGGCCGCCACCGAGGGCGCCGGCGGGCGTTATTACTCCTACCTGCAGGCAGGGGACCTGTTCCGCCGCCTGGCGGAAGCCGGCGAACCGCTGAAGCTGACGACCCGCCGTCGGCGTGACATCTGGGACGACTGGCCCACCTTCCTCCTGCTGGCCGCCCTGCTGGCGGGCGAATGGACACTGAGAAAAAGGAAGGGGCTGATATGAGCCGCCGACGCGCCGTATTCCTGGATCGCGACGGGACGCTCATCGAGGACGTCGGCTACCTGAACCGGGCCGACCAGTTGCGAGTACTGCCGGGGGTGCCCGCTGCTTTGCGTGATTTGCGCGCGGCGGGGTTTCTGTTGATCGTGGTAACCAACCAGAGCGCCGTGGCCCGGGGATGGCTGACAGAGCCGAAGCTCTGCGCCATCAACCAGCGCCTGAACGCGATGCTGCGCGCGGAGGGGGCCGGACTGGACGCCTTCTACTGCTGTCCGCACCTGCCCGATGGAACCGTCCGGCGGTACACGCACGAGTGCGAGTGCCGCAAGCCTCGGCCGGGGCTGCTGCTCAAAGCAGCGGACGAATGGGGTATCGATCTTGAGCGTTCCTACGCCGTGGGGGATTCGGAGCGCGACGTGGTGGCCGGCAACCGCACGGGGTGCCACACCATCCTGATAGCGGAAGGTTCGACCGGCTTGCCGGACAGCGCGGCCGACGAGTGTGCGGCCGACCTGGCGGAGGCGGCGCACCTGATTCTGCGGAGAGAGGGTCGCGAATTCGACTGATGCTCAACGGTACGACGGCTGGGGCTTCATGGTGGGGTCCTTCATGAAGCTCTCGTCGATGGTCTCCATCTGGATGGGGGCTCTGTCCATATCCTCGACCTCGGCCAGCATCTCCTCGACCTTCTCCCGACCGACCTCGGCCACCAGTTGGGACCTCAGGTTGTCGTGGACTTCATCCGGGATTCGCCCGACGCGCCCCGCCAGTATGTCCACCATGGCCGCCTGCTTAATCTCATTAACGCGGATCAGACCGCGCAGGTTGTCGTGTTCCTCGGGATCGAACCTTTCTGCAAAGACGCGGGCCTCCTGCTCGATGGCGGCGGCCTTGTCCAACTCGCCGTATCCGCGGTAGAGCAGCGAACGCACCAGGAATCCGTAGGTCATCCGGCGTGCCTGGCTGAAGGTCATGGAAGCTGTGTGCTCTTCGAGTTGGTCCTCCAAGAAAGCATCGTAGGTCCACTTTCCCATCTTCTCGGGGAACTCCTCTTTGAGCAGATGGAAGTACTCGCGCGATTTCTCGTTGTCGCCCATGAAGTGGAACTCGATAACACCCCGGATGAGGAAATTGCCGTAGCCAGTGATGACGCCCCCCGTATAGCGCGATCCCCAGGTCTCCAGGGCCCGCTGGAAGAACTTAAGAGCGGCGTCGGCGAAACGGTAGTCGGTCCCCCAGGTATAAAGCACGTTGCCTTCCGAATCGGACAGCATGCGGCCGTGGGCCACCAGGTTCTGCAGCGAAGCGTAGATGACCCGCTCAAGCTGCACGCGCTCATATTCGTATATCGTCTCCTTGTCGCCGTAGTGCTCGTCCAGATCCTCACGCGCGTAAGGCTCGGGCAGCCCGAACTCATCCACGGCCTTGTAAAGGCGCTCCTCCCTTGCCGCCAGTTTCTCCAGGCCTCTGGAAGCCCAGTAGATGGCGTGGGGGAAGGGACTGCGCCAGTCGAAGGGGCCGTACCGGTCCATCAGCGTGAGCATGTACTGCGGGTCCATCGAATACTCTTTTCTGAGTTCGCGGGCCCGGGCGAAGGCGGCCACTTTGTCCAACGCCTCACGGTTGAACGGCTGCTCGACAATCTTACGCACTTCCTCCCGCACGTTCTCCCGGTCGCGGAAGAGCTTGAAGAAGCTCCCCACGATGTCGAAGCCGTATTGTGCACAGTCATTCACGAACCGTCTGACGTCATCGTCCCTGAGGAGCTCTTCGCGGGTCTCCGGCGCCTCGATGAACTTGCGCAACGTTTCCCGGCTGCCCCCTCCACCGAACAGGACGTGCATCTCCTTGGCCAGTTCCCGCTTGTAGAACATGTGGGCGTAGTCGTCTTCCTGGCCGATCTTGTGCTGGATCATGAACGCCAGGCTGAAGTAGAGGTCCACCGCGTTGGGGTTGGCCGGTATGCCTTCGTCCCGAAGCAGCTCAATGCCGCTGCGCACCCAGGCCCACCGGTCAACCAGCCAGTCCACCTGGCTGCTCACGTTGTAGGCCATGTTCCAGCTCTGGATGTCCCACACTTCGGGGATGCGGGGAGCCAGCTTGCAGGCCCAATCGGCCAGTTGCACCAGTTCGAAGAAGCGGCCCTGCTGCTTGAGCGCCTCCATGCGAATCCACACCACGTCTATGATGATCCCGCGCGCCCAGCCCAGCACCTGGGTTGCCATGGCCAGCTCCGGGCTGATGCCCTTCACCGGCTCGTTGGACAAGTCGTATCTGCTGCGCATCTGCTGCATCGGCACGATGGCCATACTGGTTCCGACCAGCAGCGCGAGGGCGAGCAACGAGAGAAGCAGTCTTCTGATTCTTGTATGCACTGTTGTATCGGCCTCCGGCTCACACGATTAGGCGGGCCAGTTCCCTGCGGGTGTAGAAGTAAAAGGCGATTCCCATGGCGATGCCGCCCTTGATGAACAGCAACACGGCGCTGGATTCGGCGACGCGACCCGCCGAAACCATCCGCCCGTTCACCAGATCTCCCAACGGGTTGAAGCTGCCGAAATTGGGCATCACCGCCACCACCGCGCCCGCGAACAGTCTCCATGCCTGGTCCAGGTAGACCGTGAACGTGGTGAGCTTCGCGTAGATGTTGGGCTCCACGAAGTTACTGTGGAACCAGGACGCCAGCATGCCCCCCACGAACAGACAGAAGACAACCAGACTGGCCACCGGGAAACTGAACAGCGAACCGGCCATCAGCCCCAGCGCCGCCAGCAGCCCCACGTGGAACATGATCATGACGAGCGATCTGTAATAGTTGGGCAGAAAGCCCTCCTCCTTCTGCAGCACCTCGATGGGACTGTCGACGTCAAAAGCCACGGTGCCGGGCGTCATACTCTCGAACGCCAGATACAGCGTGCCGTCTCGCTGGACGAATCGCCCCGGGATTGCGATCTCGTGGAAACGGTTGCTCTGCCAGCCGCCCGGCGGAGAAGCCACGCGGAAGGAGGTGCGGTGGAGTTCGTACCGGGGTTCCTCCTGCCCGGCATTGCCTTCCTTCTCCACCATGATCAGCGGGTAAAATCGCCCCACGGTGCGCGGTGCGCCAAAGGCGAAGGGCCTGAACCTGACCTGCAGGGGATCACGGTTCTCGGGCGTGCGCTGCTCCTGGGGGTCCAGCCCGGAAAAACGCCACAGGATGCGCGGACGCTCCGGCGTTACGCTCTGGCTCTGCTGCTGCTTCTCCTTGATGAGACGCTGCCGGTAGCTGTGCACCGCCATTGGTCTCTCTTGTTGCTCCAGCCATTCACGCGTCTTGCGTTCAATCTCCTCGTCGGGGCCCGGCAGGGGCGCCTGCACGGCTTTGCGGGCGGTGAACACCTCCTGCTCGATCCGCTGCCGCTCCGCGACGGCCAGCTGCTTCTCCTCCTCGGTCATCGTGCTGTAGTCCGGCTCCCGCACCATGTAGCGCACCAGCCCGTACGTAGCGCCGGTCATCACGGCCAGCGACGCTGCGCACAGTATGAACACGCCGAACCACTTGCCCAGCAGGAACTGCCACCGGTGAAGTGGTTTCGTATCCGTCACGTTAACATGCTGCCGCTCCACCTCCGAACAGATGCTGGCCGTAGTGAGGAATATGGCAACCAGCGAAAGCAGCACCAGCGCAAGCGACAACGAGTAGAGCAGCACCAGTTGCACCTGGCTTTTCAGGCTCCCCTCCGTTTTGAGAACGAAGGGCAGGGATGGCATCAGAACGATGAAGAAGAGGAAAAGGACGACGACCACCTTACGGTTCATGGCCTCCATGATCAGCTTCCGCGCGACGGCCCAGATGGGCTCCCAGTGACGCAGGATCACATAGACCGCCACTCCGACGCCTAACAGACACAGCATCGCGGCTGCTGTCGTGGTCCAGTGGATGCCGAGGGCCCGCACGGCCGCGCCCGGGTCCTCGCCCAGCGTGACGAGGTATTTGTAGGCCGACCATGCGATCTGCACCACCAGAGGCACCAGCGCCAGCAGGAACAAACCGAGCAGGATCTCCGGAACACGGCGCCGGAACCACTCCCAGACCTGGCTAATCTTGTCTCTCATCGTCCTCCGCGTCCCGGCTCGAATCGTCCATAAGTTCGCTCAACACGTCGTCGCGCACGCCGGCTGAAGGTTCGACCGCGGTCCGGGGCTCCTCCTCGCCGGTCTCCTGTTCGGCGGGCTCCTCCTCGCCTGTCTTTTCGGATGCTCCCATCCGCATGAGGTCTTCGATCAGTTCCCTGTCGCCCTCCACGGGCAGGGCGGAGGCGGGCTCCTCGGCCGTTTCGGCGCCCGCTTGCCTCTCCGCTTCCAGACCGGCGCTGACCAGGTCCTCGACCAGCTTCTCGCCCTCACCCTCGCGTTCGCCCAGGAATGCAGCCGCCCCCGCACCGACCTCGGCACCCGCGGTGGCCAGGCGCTCCCGGCGTGCCTCCTGCACAACCTGCAGGAAGAACTCCTCCAGCCGCCGCGTGGGCGCGCTGACCTCCACGGGGCCGTCCTGCCCCACGGCTTTGCGGATGGCGGCCACAACTTCCTCCACCGCGCCCGCCTCCATGCGGGGAGCCCGAATCTGAGTCATCTCCTCGGCGGTCAGAAGCTCCTCGACGGTGCCCAACGCACGTCGCTTGCCTCCGTAGAGGATGCAGATCCGGTCGCAGATTTCCTGCACGTCGGCCAGCAGGTGACTGCAGAGGAAAACCGTCTTGCCCCGATCGCGCAGGGTCAGGATCAGGTCCTTCATCTCCCGGGCGCCCACCGGGTCCAGGCCCGTTGTCGGTTCATCCAGTATCAGCAGGTCGGGGTCGTTTATGAGCGACTGGGCCAGCCCTATCCGCCGCGCCATGCCCTTGGAGAACTCGCCCAGGGGCCGGCGGCGCGCCCGCTTCAGTCCCACCATGTCGATGAGCGCCTCCGTGCGCCGTTCCCGCTCCTTGGGAGCGAGTCCGAAGAGCCGTCCGAAGAAGTCCAATGTCTCCTCGGCGTTCAGGTACGAGTACAGGTGGGACTCCTCCGGCATGTAGCCGATGCGCTTCTTGATGTCCACGTCCCGCGGGCCTTTGCCGAACAGGCGGATGGCGCCCCGCGTGGGGAACAACAGCCCCAGCATCATCCGCACCGTGGTGGTCTTTCCGGACCCGTTGGGGCCCAGAAGGCCGAACACCTCGCCCTGCTTGACCTCCAGGTTCAGGCCGTCGACGGCCTTAACGCGTTCGCGCCCCCAGAAGCCCCGGAACACCTTGGTCAGCTCGATAAGCTCCAGGACGGTCTCATTGGTCACTGGCATAAAAGGTCACCTCAAGCGGCAACTGGAACTGGTTTGCTCTCGTCAACGGTCGTCCCTGAGTACGGCGACAGGTTTTCGCCAAACCGGACGAGCCGTGCGCTGTTGAAGATCACGATAAACGAACCCACGTTGTGCAGGATGGCCGCCATCACGGGCGTCAGCAGGTTCATGCTGGCCAGCACGAGTCCCCCGATGACGAAAATGGCCGCGAAGATGAGGTTCTGCATGATCACCTTCCGCAGCCGTCGCGACAGCCGGACCAGGAACGGCAGGCGCCCCAGGTCCTCGGTCATCAGGGCAATCGAGGCGCTGTTGATGGCCACGTCGCTGCCAGCGGCGCCCATGGCGATACCCAGGTCGCCGGCGGCCAGTGCGGGCGCGTCGTTGACGCCGTCGCCAACCACGGCCACCGTATGGCCCTCCTCCCGCAGCATCTCCACCAACCGCAGCTTCTGTTCGGGCAGACACTCGCCCTGCACGTCGGTGCAGCCCAGTTCCGCAGCCACCTTTTTGGCTACGGGCCAGCGGTCTCCGGTCAGCAAGGATACCCTGCGCACGCCAAGTTCCTGCAATTCTCCGGTGGACTGCTGCGCCTCCGGCCGGGTGCGGTCTTCCAGGCCGATCCAGCCGATGCAGCGGCCGTTTTTGGCCACGTAAAGTGTGCTCATCGCACCCGTAGCCTCGCGGTGCTTCTCGCTGCGAATGCCGCCCAGGTCCACGCCGTGATCCTCCAGGAAGCCGGCCCGGCCCATGACGATTTCGTCCTCGCCCAGACGGCCGACCACGCCTTTGCCGGGCGTCTCGCGGAAGTCCTGCACGTTCTTCAGCGCCACGTTGGCCTTACGGGCGACCTTGGTCACTGCCAGGGCCACCGGGTGCCGGGAGTGCTCCTCCACGCTGGCGGCGGCCTCCAGCAGTTCCACGCCTTCCACATCCTCGGCCGGCACCATGCGCGTAACCGTCAGTTCACCCGTCGTCAGAGTTCCCGTCTTGTCGAACACCATGGCGGTCACGTCCCCGGCGACCTCCAGATGGGCCACGTTCTTTATAAGGATACCCAGGCGGGCCGCGGCGGAGAGGCCGGCCACCATAGCCGTCGGAGTGGCCAGCACGAATGCGCACGGACAGGCGATGACCAGCACGGCGATGGAACGCTCCGGATCGCCGGTGAACACGCCCACGATGACTGCAATCATCAGGACCACGGGGGTGTACCAGGCGGCGTAGCGGTCGATAAGCTGCATGAACTGCGTCTTGGTGCCCTCGGCGGCCAGTATCAGTCGTTTCACCTTGCCCAGGGTCGTATCCTCACCCACGCGGGTAACTTCCACTTCCACCGACCCGGTCAGGTTGTTGGTGCCGGCGAAGACCTCCTCGCCCTCCACCTTATCGGCGGGGACTGATTCACCGGTGATGGTGGCCTCGTCTATCGTGGTCTCGCCCGTGCGGATGAGGCCGTCGGCCGGAATCCGGTCGCCCGGCCGCACGCGCACCCGGTCGCCCGGTTTCAACTCGGAGACCGGCACTTCCTCTCCCGAGACCAGTTCCGCAGTGGGGGGAGTGAGCGTCATCAGCTTTTCGACCGACTCTCGGGCCCCGGCGGCCGTCTGCTCCTCGATGAGCGTGGCCAGCAGCATGAAGAACGCCACCAGCCCGGCCACTTTGTAGTCCCCCAGTGCGAAGGCTGCGATGACGGCGACCGCCACCAGCACCGTCATGTGCATGCGCCCGCGCCGCACTTCCTGCAGGGCGCCCATGATGATGGGCGTGGCCAGTATGACGGCCCCTATAAACGCGCTGATGGCACCTATGGCCTCTTTATCGGGGAAAAGGACATAGTGCGCCAGGTAGGCGTTCAGCACTATGACGAAACCGATGAAGGTAACGACGAGCCGGCTTTGAACCGAGCCGACGTGCTCGTGGTCCAGTCCCTGGGAATGCGATGTCGCGTGGTCAGACACTGTCTTTATCCTCCTATTCGATGCCATCGCCGGGGCGACCGCAATCCTTAGCGTTCTCGCCGCGCTCCGCTTGGCTGTCGCGGCGGTTGCCGGTTGAACATCAGGCGTAGTTCACGTTCGGTGGCGCCCCCGGACCGGTGCAGCACGAAGCCGCCGGGTGATTGGTCCATCACGGCCTCAATCGTCCGGGCATAATATCTGTCCAGCAGGATCCGCCGCACCTCGGGGGACTTCCGGTAGACGGGCAACAGTTGTTTGAGGCTCTCAGCGTCGGCCCGCACGTTGCGCACCAGCCGCTCAGCGTAGCCTCGGGCGGCGCCTTTTATCTCGGCGGCACGCGCCCTGGCGTTGTTGAGTATACGGCTGGCCTCCGTTTCGCCTTCGCGCTCCAACGTATTGCGCAGACTGTAAGCGTTCTGGGCCCTGTCAAAGGCAGCCCTCACGGCGCCGGGTTCGCTGGGATTCTTCACCTTTTCCATTTCGATGGCCTCAACGGCCACAATCTCCACTCCCAACGGATGCCCCGCACCCTCCTGGAATCGCTCCATCCGAGCGCGCAGATCCTGTTCGATTCGGCTGAACAGATTCGTCCTGTTCAGCACCTCGGCGACGCTCATGGTCCCCACCACCTTCGAGGTCGCGCCGCGCAGCATCTGTCGCAACAACTCCACGGGGTCTTCAAGGCCGAACCGATAGGCCATGGCGCCCTCCACGTCGCTCGGCACATTGTAGCGGGTCCTCAGCCGCAGATGTACTAAATTCATGTCGCCGGTCAGAACATAGCCGTCCTGCCGGATATCCAGCGAACGGACGGCGCGCACGGCCCCGTCCTCACCCGGTGTCCAGAAGGCTCTATCCAGGTCCAACACCTTCTCATCGGTGGAAATGATGTGGACCTTCTCCCACGGCCATCGGAAATGCAGCCCGCTGCCGGGCAGCATCACCCATTTGCCGCGAACCCTCACCAGCTTACCGAAGCGCGTTTTGAAACGCACTTCGGAAGGCCTGACGGTGAAGACACCGGCCAGCAGATAACCGGCGACCAGCACGATGATGACCAGTTTCAGAAACCGGAAACTGGTCTTAAGGGCGCTGGCCAGGGCCTGACTGCCGGCGTCCTCCGGTTCCTGCTCGGGCTCAGGTTGTTCCATGGCAAGCTGTTCGGGCTGCTCCGGTCCCTCTCGCTGGTCTGCAGGGTAGTTTTCTTCGCCCATCGCTCACTCCTTATCCGCAGAGGCAAGGTCGGGGGCGGCGGCATCTTCCAGCCGGGCCATGTCCTCGGTGAGGGCTTCCACGTCCGACGGTCCTTCGATGCCCTGCTCGAACAGGGAGAAAGGCTCGGTCTGGGTGCTGACCACGAAGGTCAGCGGCCGGCCGTTGGCCGCGGCGTCCGCCGTGATCTTGCGGATTGCGTCCAGACGACGCAGGAAGATAGCCAGCGTCTCGTCCTCCGCGAAGGTGTCGTAATAGGTGGCCGCGCGGGCCTCCGCGTCGGCACGGATATTCTTCGCCTCCGCCTCCGCCTCAGCCATCACCCGCTCGGCCTCTTCACGGGCCTCGGCTATCTTCGTACGCTTTATCCGATCACCTTCGGCCCTCAACCGCTCGGCCTGGGTATTGCGTTCTTCCTGCATGCGGGCAAACACCGCCTGCGTGGTGCTCTCCGGCAGGGCCACCCAGGCGATGCCGAGCGAACAGACCTCAATTCCATAGGACTGTTCCCGGCTGGCCAGGCTCCGCTTGACGCCTTCGAATATCTCCTGCTCGATTTTATCAAACTTGAGTTGCTCGGGCTGGGTGTTGACGATGTCGGCCAGCACGTGGTTGCCGAAGACGGTCGCCGTCTGGTCGCTGAGGATGGTGCGCAGCCGCCGTGCGGCCACTCTCTCGTCGCTTTGCAGCGCCCGCTCGAACCCCACCGGGTCCACGATGCGCCACGTGACATAGATGCGGGGCAACACCTGGTTGCCGTCCGGCAGTTGGATCTGCGTGAGTGGGCCGTCCAACGTCCGCACCCACTGGTCGGCCTCCTTCACGGTGTCGATAGGATAGGGCCACTTGAAGAACCACCCGGCCTCATTGACCACCTCCACGTCCGGCGGCAGACCTTCCGGCACGGGCATCTCCGAGGCTTCAACCGTCTTGGTGACGGGCGGGCGGATAATCTTCTTCGGCTCGTTCCACCGGTAGAGAACCGCCGTCTTGTGGACCGGCACACTGAAGGTGACCAGCTTGACCAGAAGCACCAGGCAGACTCCGGCCACCACAACAATAGTCAGTTTGCTTTCCCTCATCTAGTTATTCCTCCGCCGTATCGAGTTCCAACAGTTGCGGCCTGAGCCGCTCCTGCAGGTCGATGATGTTGACTTCATGTTCACTGACCGGCACAACGTAAACGGACTGTTGGCTCAACGCTGCCTCTATGCTGTCGAAGTAGCTGCGGAACAGATACACTCTTTCGGATTTCCTGTATGCTTCCAGCCGTTTTGTGAACTGGGCCTGTTCGGCTACGGCGTTCTGCACCAGGCGCGTGGCGTAGCCTCGGGCAGTGTGAACGGCCTCCCTGGCGCTCGCCAGGGCATCCTCCACCAACCTGGATTCCTCCACGTCGCCTTGCAGCACCAGGCTCTCGTGCTGCTGCAACGCCGTCACGACACCTTCGTAGGCGCCGGCCGTTTTCGCCGGGGGATGCACAGACGGTATGCCGGCGTAGACCACCTCCACTCCAAGGCCCGCTTCGTCGGCCGCCTCCTGCACCAGGCGCTGGAAAACCTCCACCGTGTGCCCCCTGTCCTGGGCAATCCAGCGCAGGAAGTCCTGCGAAGCCGCTATTCGGCATAGTGCCCTGTAGCTCAGCTTCTGCAGATGGTCCTCCAGTTGGCGTTGCCGATAGCAGTAGGTAAACGCCGCATCCTCATCCACCGTCCCGTCTTCTTTTCTGTTCAACCGGAAGTGCAGCATTCCTTTCAGGCGGGCCAGATTCACCTCCGGCGCCCGGGCCGCCACCGGCTCGCCAACCGGAGCGTCAGCTTCCTCGGCGGGCTCCACCGCTCCTGGCGCCTCGCCCTCCTCCAGTTCAGAACTCGGCACCACGAAGCTGATCTCGTATCCCTCGTCCGGGTCGATATGTCGCTCCCGCCAGAGAATGAACTCATCGTCCGAGCTTGTCGCCACGCGGGGATCGACCTCCCACGGCCTGCGTTCCTGCGCCTCCCTCACTTTGCCCAGTTCCAGGCTCTGCACCGCGTAAGCGGGCACTGTCCGCGCCACGGAGATGGGCCAGGGCCACTTCAGATGGTAGCCCGGCTGGAACACGCTGGCCTTCAGTCCCCTCTGTGCGTCCGCCGGGCGCACAATTGGCTTGCCCAGCCTCTCAATGAAGGCCGCCTCGCTGGGATCCACCACCACCACGGCGCTCAGCAGCCAGAGGGAGAAAAGTTGAATAAGCAACAACGGGACAATGGCCCTTTCCATAAAGTGGTAGAACCACGTCTCCGACACCTTGAAGCCGAACTGGTAGTCCAGCGTGCTGGCCACTGTCTTGAGCACGCCGCCCGGCTCGGCGAACATCCCCAGCAGACGGCTGTCGTACGGCGGGCGCCTCTCCTGACCCGGCACCCGAGGGCGATAGATGTCCAGAATCAGGTTCAGAACAAGTTCGATTCCCACCAGCCCCATCATGGCCGGGATGACCCAGGCCACAATGGCGTGGCCCCACGTCATCCCGAAGTGGTAGAGCCCCATGGCGACGGCTATCAGCACGCAGGCGATCACGTTGCCCAGCAGATACCCTCCCGAGGCCCTCAGCAGGGCGAACTCCCGGCTCTCTGCCAGGCCCGCGGCGTATTTGCCTATCAGGAAGCCGACAAAACCTATCATCACCATGCCGACCGCCACGGTCAGCGGCTGCTGAACGGTCAACGCTTCCACGCCCAGCATGCTCATCGTCATCCGGTAGGTGAAAAACAGCAGCGAGCCGCTAAGCAGTATGGTGATGACGGGGACGAAGTACTTCTCCAGCACGAGCAGGCTGCTGCTGGCCCGCATCGTGTCCAGCTCGGTCTCCTCGAAGATCTCCTCGCTAAGGCGGGTCTGCTTCAGCCGTTCCAGCTCTTCCCGTTCCTCCCGGGCCAGCCGGCGCTGCCGGCCATGCACCCACACGACGGCCCACACAAGGACGCCCGGCATCAAGTGCCACATCTCCGCGGTGACCGCCGCGCTCCGACTCTGCGTGCTCAGAATCCAGCACACCAACAGGAAGACGCCCTGCAGCATCAGGCCGAGCAGGGCTGTATATTCGAGTTTTTTGGGGCTAGCCATTTGCCAGGTTTTCCTCCGTTGTTACACAATTTTGCTACGTTCGAGGCTCACGGGATCGCTCACCATGGTCAGATGACCTCGCGCCGCTCGAACAGGCAGGCCGCAAGCGCCACCATGGTGGCGCAGTAACCCAGGGCGTACAACGCCGTCATCCCCACGTACGGCCAGGGGATGTATGGCACCTCGTGCATCAACTTGTCGCCCACCCAGAATACATAGAAATTCGGCACGATTCTGAGGGCCACCCAGGCCGCCGCCGACCGCGCCGCAAATTGCCCGAAGAGAAACTGCGACGTCATTCCCACGAAAAAAACCATCAGGCAGATGATCACATTCAGCACGACGTTCAGCCGAGTGGAGATGGCCAGCGCCACCGACGTCATCACCCACACTCCGAACCAGACCAGCACCGCCGCTATGGCCACCTGTCCCATGTTCCGCTCGGCCATCACTTCCGGGAAAAGGTTGAACTCCCACTGCGGCCCAACGAGCATCAGGACAACCAGAGCCACCACGTACAGGGGAAGCGCCGTCAGCAGCGCCGTAGAAGGAAAGCTTGAGCGGTAGAAATAGTTGGCGTACATCCCCACCGCCACCCCGATAAGCGCAGGCCCCACCTGCAGCAAGAAGGCCGGCCAATCCATCGTGAAGCTCGCCGCGCTCGGCACCCCTATGCGGAGCGTGGTCATCAGCACAGCGCTCAGAAGGAAAAGACCCACACCCATGGCCATGGTGACGCCCAGGAATTTTGCCATCACGAAAACCAGCCGCCCCACCGGCTTGCTCAGGATGGCGCCGACGGTCTGGGTCTCTATTTCACGGCTGATGGTCTGGGTCACGCTCAATACGGCCAGCACGACGCCGAACAGCAGGATGGTGGCCAACCCCATGTCCACCATGAGCTTCTCGTCCTCGACCATGCTGAACATGGTGATGGCGGGGGAAAGGCCGATCAGCACCATCCCCATGACCACAAGGAGGGCGTAGACCGGTTGCCTGATTATCTCGATGAACGAGTTCTTGGCGATGGTCCAGAGGCCGGACAGCAAGATTCTTCCTTTCTGGCGCGCGAACTGCGGGAGGGCACACTCCACGCTGGATTCGCCGGGTTAGTGCAGAGCGCCCGGAAAAGGTTCAACGGTTTTCTCAGGAACGCGTCGGTCAGCGCTGGAGCATGTCCAGCACTTCGTCGGGGGCGACCTCGGCCCCACGGCGCCGCAGCCGATCGCACACATTCTCGGCCGGATAGGGAGCGGCGCCGATCCGCCGGAAAAACTCATTGCGGGCCCGCGCGTCATCTCCAAACCAGTTCTCGGCCCACTCGCCCGTGTAGCCGACCCCGGCCGTGGTCTTAAGCAGCGTATGGCCCCACGCGACGTGGGCACCGTCCAGGAAGGTCTGCCGGTATGGTTCGAGTGCGGGCGCCGAGAAAGTGTCCACGAACTTCTGGCCGTACTTGTTCATCTCGGTCCCCACCAGCACGGGCATGTCCAGCGCGCCGGCCGCATCGAGCGCCGCGTGCAGGTTCCGCACTTTGACGGCCTTCTCCTCCGGATCATCGAGGTTCCAGTTGCGGTCGGGGATGATGGTTATGGTGGGAATCCCCTTGTCGCGCAGGAACCCGAAGTGCTCCATCGGGTCGGCCTCTCCGGCCCGGGTGCCGTCCAGCCAACAGCCGCTGGGAATGCTCCCGCAGTCAAGCGTCATACGCACGACGTCGTCCAGCAAGGGGAAACTGCCCTCTTCGGGCGGCGCGTAGCCCACACCACCGTGCTTCATCAGGCGCGCGCGGATCAGCTTCTTCAGTTCCACCACGTCACCGATCAGCTCGCGTACGCTATCCTCCGGCTCCTCCAGCTTCTCGGACCAGAAGGCCACCAGCTCGTCTTCATCAGGATAGACCTCCCGGGCCTTCAGGTCGTAGGCGACCAGCATGTGGCGCTCGGTGGCGTTGCCCGCGGGCGTCAGGGGTAGCACGTCCTGGTCGTAGTCAATGCGGACGGTGTCAAGGTACTCGTTAATGCGCTGCGTCTTGCCTCGGTTCCGCCGCTGGGCGCATTCGGACATCGAATCGAGCGTGGCCGCCGCCTCCGTCCCCGGCTCCGGCAGACCGGTGAAACCCGTGCCGCTCAGGTAGAAAACGCCCGGTTCGTGGGGGGAGTTGATCTCCTTGTCCGCATATTCGGGGATGAACACGCGGCTCTCGAACCCTCCGGAGGCCTTCAGATTCACCGTCCGGGCCGCCCGGAGGAACTCCTCCACCCCGTCAAGAACGTCGAAATCAACGACGGCCGCCGCCTCCAGCCCGTAGCGGTGGGCCTCCCACGCCAGACGGCTCGGGGAGTAGCCGTAAGCGTTGTAGGAGAAGAAGGTGTGACAGTGCATGTTGACCTCGGGGCGCCGCTCCGGATGCTGGTCGGGAGGGGCCGCCTGCACCAGCCGCCCAAGCGCCCGGCGGCGCTCCTCGGCGTCGAAACTGTCCAGACTCTCCACCAGTTCTTCGTCGATGTCATCGGCCATGGGGACACCACCAGCGCAGGGAAGCAAGGAGGAAGCAGAAAGGCGACTCTATTGCAGGGCCCGCCCCGAATCAAGTGAAACGCCCGCGTTGCGACCCGCCCCTTCCCGCACTCCTCCCTGCGTGCGCGCCACCGGCTCCGGCGGGACTGCCACTTGTTGACACGCGCCGTCTGGTTGCCCTATATTCAAAGCGAGGGGAGAAACCACCATGGCGGTTAACACCGACACAGGACCGAAGGTCGTCATAATCGGCGCCGGCGCCGTGGGTTCCACCTTCGCCTATACCCTTACGAACAGCGGCCTGGCCGAGGAGATCATCCTCGTCGACAAGGATGTCGAGAAGGCGGAAGGCGAGGTAATGGACCTGAACCACGGGCTGTTCTTCGCCCCGCCGGTGCGTATCGCCGCCGGGGACTACGCCGACTGCCGGGACGCCGACCTTATCGTCATCACCGCGGGCGCCGCCCAGAAGCCCGGAGAGAGCCGCCTGGACCTCACGGGGCGCAACATCCGCATCTGCCGCTCCATCATGGACGACATCCTCGAGCAGACCCGCGATGCGGTCATCTGCATGGTCACAAACCCCGTCGATATATTGACTTACGATTCCATTCAGCACTCCGGGCTTCCCCCACGGCAGGTGTTCGGCTCGGGCACCGTGCTGGACAGCGCCCGGTTTCGCTTCCTGCTGAGCCAGCACTGCGGAGTGGACCCGCGCAACGTCCACGCCTACATCCTGGGCGAGCACGGCGACAGCGAGATGGCGCCCTGGAGCATGGCCCACATGGCCGGGGTGCAGATCGACCGGTTCTGCGAGCAGTGCGGACGCTGCGACTACGAGGAGCACCGCCCCCAGATCGTCGAGCAGGTGCGGGAGTCCGCCTATCACGTCATCGAGGCCAAAGGCGCCACCCAGTACGGCATCAGCCAGGCCCTGCTCCGCATCTGCGGGGCCGTCCTGCGGGATGAACATAGCGTGCTGACCGTCTCTTCACTCATCGAGGACTACGTGGGCATCAGCGACATCTGCCTGAGCATCCCCTGCATCGTCAGCCGCAACGGTATCGAACGGCAGTTGAAGGCCGACCTGGCCGAGAACGAGGTCGAGGAGTTGCGCGCCAGCGCCCGTGCGCTGAAGGACGTCCTGGAGTCCGTGCCGGCCTGACCACCCCCGGGAAAGACCGCCATGCTTGAGTCACTTGTTGAACTGCTGGAAAACGCCGGGAGCCCCCGCGTCTGCGTCGTCGGCGACGTTATGCTGGACACCTACGTCTGGGGCGGCGTCTCCCGCATATCGCCCGAGGGCCCTATTCCGGTCGTGCACGCGGACAAGACCGAACACCGGCCGGGAGGCGCCGGAAGCGTGGCCGCCATGCTCAGCGGACTGGGCGCGGAAGTGACGCTGGTCGGAGTAGTGGGCCGGGACGACGCCGCCGAGGCCCTGCGGCGGGAACTGGAGGAGCGCGGCATATCGGCAGAGGGACTGGTCGCCTCCGAGCAGCGG
>JAWODG010000232.1:0-20853 GCA_046483385.1 Candidatus Brocadiia bacterium
GCGGACCAGGACGACGAGTCGGTTTTCCAGCGCACCGTCCGCTTTGCGCTGGACAAGCAGCTCGACACGGTGCAGTTCCTCATCCTCACCCCGGTGCCCGGCTCGACGCTGTTCAGGAAGCTGGACGAGGAAGGGCGTATCTTCACCTACGACTGGTCCCTCTACGACGGGCACCACGTGGTGTTTGAACCGGCGCAGATGACCCCGATGGACCTGCAGGTGGGAGCTCTGCGGGCCAACCGTCGATTCTACTCGGTCAGCAGTGTTCTGCGGTCGGTGTCGTGCTTCCGGTTCAGCACTGCGCTGCTGCGCTACGCCGGCCGGCGGATCGTGCGGGGCTGGCGACATGCCAACCAGCGATTCCTGCAGACCTTGAGGGACTTCCAGAAGGGACACCGGGAGTTTCCCCGCCACTTCTCCCTGAAGGAAGTCGACCTGCTGCCTCCCTCGCAGGCGCGTTGACCCTCGTCGGCCGGCCGCTGCCAAACTGACAGACAAGCGGCGGGGCTCGGGGGGCTGCTGTCGGAATGACAGGAAACCCGGGTGCCCGGGGTCCGCGCGCAGAAGGGCCGGAACCCGCCTGAGAGGGCGTCCTGAAGGGCCTTCATGCTTGTCCCCACTTGTGGCACAACGTTTGCGCCTCCTCTTCTTCTGAAGCGCGGCCTCTTTGTCTCTCGACCACTTACAACTGTAGGAGGATACCCGATATGCCCCCGAAAGAACTTGCTTTCGGAATGGAAGGACAGGAGAAGCTGCTCGAGGGTGTGTCCAAGCTCGCCCGTGCCGTCAAGCAGACGCTGGGACCGCGAGGACGCAACGCCATCCTGGACAAGGGGTGGGGCAGCCCTAAGATCACCAAGGACGGCGTGACCGTTGCCGAGGACATCGAGCTGTCGGATCAGTTCGAGAACCTGGGCGCCCAGATGCTCAAGGAGGCCGCCTCCAAGACCAACGACGACGCCGGGGACGGCACGACGACGGCGACGGTCCTGGGCGAGGCCCTCTGCAAAGAAGGGATGAAGCGCGTTGTGGCCGGCTGTGATGCCGCCGCGTTGCGCCGCGGCATGCATGAGGCGGCGCGCCTCGTGGTGGAGGAGTTGAAGAAACGCAGCCAGACGGTCGATAGCTCGGATGAAATAGCCGCCGTGGCCACCATCGCGGCCAATAACGACAAAGAGGTCGGCCGGATGATCGCCGACGCCATGGAGAAGGTCGGCCGCACCGGCGTCATCACCATCGAGGAAGGTCGGACCCTGGAGACCACCGTGGACGTGGTCGAGGGTATGCAGTTCGACAGGGGATACCTCTCGCCGCAGTTCGTCACCGACGAAGACACCATGGAGTGCGTGCTGGAAGACCCCTACATCCTGATCTTCGAGAAGAAGATAACCAGCCCCCGTTCGATCGCTCCGCTCATGGAGAAGGTTGCCGAGCAGGACAGACCGCTGCTGGTCATAAGCGAGGACGTCGAGACCGAGGCGCTAGCCACTTTGGTAGTCAACAAGTTGCGCGGTGTGCTGACCTGCGCCGCCGTGAAGGCGCCTGGCTACGGCGACCGGCGCAAGGCGATGATGGGGGATCTGGCCACGGTGACCGGCGGCCGGGCCATCTTCGAGGATCTGGGCATCGGCCTGGAGAACGTGGAACTGGCCGACCTGGGTACCGCCGCCAAGGTGACCATCACCAATAACACTACCACGATCGTGGAGGGGGCGGGCTCGGAGGAAGATATCCAGGCGCGCGTGCGGCAGATAGAGAAGCAGATCGAGACCACCACCAGCGACTACGACCGCGAGAAGCTGGAGGAGCGCCTGGCGAAGCTGAGCGGCGGAGTGGCCGAGATCAACGTCGGCGCCGCCACCGAGACCGAGGTCAAAGAAAAGAAGGCGCGGGCTGAGGACGCCCTGAACGCCACGCAGGCGGCCGTTGAGGAAGGCATCCTGCCCGGCGGCGGCGTCGCGCTGTTCCGCGCGGCCGCAGCCCTGGACGGCCTCGACCTCGAGGGGGACGAAGCTCTTGGCGCCGACGTCGTGCGCGAGGTGCTCCGCGTGCCCCTCATGACGATCGCCCAGAACGCCGGCCTGGAAGGCGCCGTCGTTGCCCGACGCGTCCAGAAGTCTGAGGACTACGCGTTCGGGTACGATGCCGAGGGTGAGGAGTACTGTGACCTGTTCAAGGCCGGCGTCATCGACCCGACCAAAGTTATCCGCATCGCCCTGCAAAACGCCGTCAGCGTTGCGGGCGTTTTGCTCATGACCGAGTGCCTGATCCGCACCGTCGAAGAGGAAGACGAAGAGGAAGGTATGCCCGGAGGCGGCGGCATGCCCGGCGGCGGCATGGGAGGCATGGGCGGCATGGGTGGAATGGGCGGAATGGGCGGCATGGGCGGCATGATGTGACCCGGCGGCACCATCGAGAATTCAACCCTTTCCGGAGGTAAGCAGACAGATGGCCGAGATAAGACCCCTTGATGACCGTGTGGTGATCGAGCGAATCGAAGAAGACGAGAAGACCGCGGGCGGTATCTTCCTGCCGGAGACGGCCAAGGAGAAGCCCCAGCGCGGACGCGTCATCGCCGTCGGCCCCGGCAAGTTGACCGATAACGGCGAACGGGCCGAAATCGGCGTCGAAAAAGGCGACGAAGTGCTGTTCGGCAAGTTCGGAGGCACGGAAGTGGAAGTGGACGGCCAGGAACTGCTCATCATGCGGGCAAGCGACCTGCTGGCCGTCATCGAGAGCTGACAGACCCTGCACTTCCGGCTTGACGCCACACACAGCATACACATCGGAGGAACATAATGGCTGCAAAACAACTGATGTACGGCGATGAAGCGCGCACCAAGATTCTGCGGGGCGTGCAGAAGCTGGCCGACGCCGTGCGCGTTACCATGGGCCCCACGGGCCGCACCGTGGTCCTGCAGAAGAGCTACGGCGGCCCCAAGGTGACCAAGGACGGCGTCACGGTGGCCAAGGAAATAGAGCTCCAGAACAAGTTCGAGAACATGGGCGCCAAGATGGTCAACGAGGTGGCGTCCAAGACGAGCGATGACGCCGGCGACGGCACCACGACCGCGACGGTGCTGGCGGAGTTGATATACCGCGAGGGCCTGAAGGCCGTGGCCGCCGGCGCCAACCCCATGGCCCTGAAGAGGGGCATCGACGGGGCGGTGGGCGCCGTGGTGGCCCAGCTCGAAGGCAAGAGTCACCCCGTGGAAGACCGCGACGACATCGCGCACGTGGCGGCCATCAGCGCCAATAACGACCCCACGATCGGCAATTTGCTGGCCGATGCCGTGGAGAAGGTCGGCAAGGACGGCGTGATCACCGTCGAAGAGGGTAACGCCCTCGAGACGCAGCTCGAGTTCGTCGAGGGCATGCAGTTCGATAAGGGCTATCTCTCCCCCTATTTCGTCACCAATCCGGAGGAGATGGAGTGCGAGCTGGAGGAGCCCTTCATCCTGATCTGCCAGCAGAAGCTGAGCAGCGCTCGCGACCTGCTGCCCGTCCTGGAGAAGGTTGCCAACGCGGGCAAGCCGCTGCTGATCATCGCCGAGGACATCGATGGCGAAGCACTGGCTCTGCTGGTAGTCAACAAGCTGCGCGGCGTGCTGTCCTGCTGTGCGGTGAAGGCCCCCGGGTTTGGTGAGCGCCGCAAGGCCATGCTCGGCGACCTGGCCGTGGTGACCGGCGGGCGGTTCATCAGCGAGGACCTGGGCGTGAAGCTGGAGAAAGTTCAGCTCAGCGACCTTGGCCAGGCCGGCCGCGTGACCGTGACCAAGGACGACACCACGGTGGTCGAAGGCGCCGGCAGCGCTTCCGACGTGAAGGCCCGGATCGATCAGATCCGCAAGCAGATCGATCAGAGCACCAGCGACTACGACCAGGAGAAGCTTCAGGAGCGCCTGGCCAAGCTGAGCGGCGGCGTGGCCGTCATCAAGGTCGGTGCTGCCACCGAGGCGGAGATGACCGAGAAGCAGGCCCGGGTCGAGGACGCGCTGCACGCCACCCGGGCCGCGGTTGACGAAGGTGTCATCCCCGGCGGCGGGGCCACCCTGGTGCGTTGCAAAGAAGCCGTCACCAAGAAGCGCGACCGCCTGCGCGGCGACGAGAAGATAGGCGCCGACATCGTCAGTAAAGCCCTTGAGGCCCCTCTGATGACCATCGCGGAGAACACCGGCTTCAACGGTGGCGTGGTGGTTGCCGAGGTGCTGGAAAGCGACGACGGCATGGGGTTCGATGCCAACACCGGCGAATACGTCGACATGATAGAGGCCGGTATCATCGACCCGACCAAGGTCACCCGCACCGCGCTGGAGAACGCGGCCAGCGTGGCTTCCCTGCTGCTCACGACCGAGACTATGGTCACGGACATCGGGGAAGAGGAAGAGGACGAGCCCGCGCCGGAGGGCGCCGTGCGCTGATAGCCGGCTCGGGGCGTAGCCTTTGTGCCGTCACTGAGGCCGAGACATCGGAGGGCTGCCTGCGGGCAGCCCTCTGTTTCGGGCCGCGGGTTCGGAGCGGGCCGCCTCTGTGCCGCGTTTGACGTCTTGAGACAGATGCGACAGATATCCCCGAATGCCGCCCGATACGGTGGCGCGCGAGGGTGATGGGCAACCAATGGCCGATCGTGACTATTACGAGATCCTGGGCGTAGACCGCGACGCGTCCGAGGCCGAGATCAAGAAGGCCTACCGCAAACTGGCCCTCGAGTACCATCCGGACCGGAACCCGGACGACCCCGATGCCGCCGAGAGGTTCAAGGAAGCCGCCGCGGCATACCAGGTCCTCGGCGATCCGGAGAAGCGCCAGCGCTATGACCGCTATGGCGAGGCCGGCGTGCGCGGGACGGGCGCCCGGGAGTTCAGCAGTTTTGAGGAGATATTCAGCACCTTCAGCGACATCTTCGGTGGTGGCAGCATCTTCGACGAGTTCTTCGGCGGCACGCGCCGCCGCCGTACGGCCCGCAAAGGACGCAGCCTGCGGGTCGCCGTGGAGATAGACCTGGAGGACGTCTTCACCGGGACGGAGAAAACGATATCCCTGCGGCGCGCCGAGGTCTGCGAGCAATGCGGCGGCACGGGGGCCAGCGAGGACGGCGTCAGGACGTGCGGCACCTGCCGTGGGCACGGACAGGTCGAGAGCCGCCAGGGATTCTTCTCCATGCGGCGTACCTGCCCGCGGTGCGGCGGTGATGGGAAGATAATCACCGACCCCTGCCCGGGCTGCGACGGCAAAGGCCGCGTGGCGAGAGACGTGGACGTGACGGTGCAGATACCGCCGGGGATTGAGTCCGACGTCCGCCTGCAGCTTCGCGGCGAAGGCGAGCCGTTGCCCGGCGGCATGCGTGGGGACCTGTACTGCGATGTGAGGGTGCGGGAGCACGAGGTCTTCGAGCGGCAGGGCAGCGACCTGTTCTGCGAGGTGCCCCTCAGCTACCCGACAGCAGCCCTGGGCGGCCACGTCGAGGTGCCCACGCTGGACGGGGAGACCTACGAGCTGTCCGTGCCCAAAGGAACCCAGAGCGGCAAGATTCTGCGTGTCAGAGGCCTGGGCCTGCCCGACCGACAGATGGGTGGTCGGGGCGACCTGCTGGTGCGCGTGGTCGTGGAGACGCCCGAGAAGCTTACTGAACGGCAGGAGGAGCTGTTGCGTGAACTGGCCGAGGTGGAGGAGGCAAACGTCTCCCGGCGGCGCAAGAGCTTTCTGGACAAGGTGAAGGAATACATTTACGGCGAGGAGAAAACAGACGCCTGACGTAGGCGAGCAGAGAGGGCTGCGGAAGGCGGAGGTGGCAATATGGCAGACAGCAGAGATACTTACGGGGAAGAGCAGTCCCGGGCTGCGCAAGATGCGGCGGCGGAGGAGGCGGCCGCCGAGCGGTCCGAGCGCGAAGCGTCCGGGGAGGAACCCGAACAGAACCCGGAGACCGTTGAGCTTCCGTATTCGGAATACGAGGAATTGAAGACGCTGGCCCGCGAACGGGACGAATACCTCAAGCGGCTCCAGCGCGCGGTGGCGGACTACCAGAACCTCCAGAGGCGACAGGAGAAACTACGCCAGCTCGGGCGTGAGGAGGAACTCCGCAAGCTGGGCGAGTCCATCCTGCCGGTGGCGGACAGCCTGACCCGCGCCTTGCAGGCGGCCGAGGAGACCGAAGGGGCCGAGACCATCGTTGAGGGACTTCGGTTGGTGGAGAAGGAGTTCTACGGTGCACTGGCCAAGCTCGGCATCGAGCCGATAGAGGCGCTGGGGCGGCAGTTCGACCCGCACTACCATCAGGCCGTCATGCAGCACAACGAGGCCCAGGCGCCGCCGAATACCGTGGTGAGCGAACTGAAGAAAGGCTTCATGCTCGGGGAGCAGGTTATCCGCCCGAGCCATGTTATAGTCGCCGGGCAGGGTGACGACGCCGAACAGGAAGAGGCGGAGCAATAACGCCGCTTCCGGCGTTGACTTCCGGCCCGGAGGCGCGTACAATCTGACTTTCCCACGTATCCCAAAACAGCAGAGCAGTCAGCGATGCCTACGTACGACTACAGGTGCAAGCACTGCGGCCATGAGTTCGAAGCGTTCCAGAGCATAACCGACGAACCGCTGAAGAAGTGTCCCGATTGCGGCGGGAACGGTCTGAAGCGGATTATCGGGGCAGGAGCGGGCATCATCTTCAAAGGCTCGGGCTTTTATGCGACCGACTACAAGAGCGGTTCCTCAAGTAGCGGGAGCACGGGCGGCTCCTCCTCGGAGGGGGGTTCTGGCGATTCGTCCGACTGACGGGCAGACGAGCGGCACCACCATTGCCGCGGGGGCGGCGAATGTGCGCCGAGGAACTGAAGGTCGATTGCCCGAACTGTGGGCGAACCGTGGTGCGTTCGCCTGACAGCCCGGCACGCTTCTTCCCTTTCTGCTCCAAACGATGCAAGATGCTTGACCTCGCTAAATGGTTCGATGAAGAACACCGCATCGAGGAGCCGCGGGGGGAGCGTCTTCCGGACCGGGACCGGGGCGAAGGGGAAAGCTGAGAGCAGGCGAGTTTACGGTTGACAAACCGCCGGCCGCACGCTTAAAGTGACGGCGGCAAATGTGGTGGATACCGGCCTTTACTGGCAGGGGGAAGCAAGATGACCAACCGTAGCGGCGACTGGAAGGACCTTCTGTCCATCTACCATCGGGCTCTTAAGGGCAATAAGGTCTGGGTGGGTTTTCTGACGGCTCTCTATGTGTTTTTCATCCTTGTGCTGGGCGCGGTTCTCTACGCCCAGTTCGCCGACTGGGGATGGCTCGGACCCGGTGTGAACGCGGCCAGCGACAGTCTCGTGCGCCTGGGTGAGATAGGCGAGCGCGTTGGCTCGGACACGGACAAGGGATCTCTTATCTTCCACGTCATCCGGGGCGAGGGGCTGCAGCAGATACCCATACTCGCCCGTCTGCTCAATCCCCTCTACCGGGCGAATCTGGGGCATTTCATCGTCTCCGTCCTTGTGTACATCGCCTTGTTCTGGGCGGTCTCGGGCTCCGGCGGCGTTATATCGCGCCTCACGGCCCTTGAATACGCGCGAGACGATTTTCCCACCCTCGCTGATGCGCGTCAGGTGGTCCGCTCGAAGCGGCTTGATTACTTCCTTTCTTTCCTCTGGCCCGCACTGTTCGTGCTGGTGCCGATCATCTTCATGCTCCTCATCGGCCTGTTCGGTTCCATACCCGTCTTAGGGCGCATCGCCCTCGTGCCGCTCTATGTCGTGGCCGGTCTGCTGGGCGTCGTTGCGTGGATGTTCGCCATCGGCTGGGGGTTGAGCTTCGGGTTGATGATGCCGGCCGTAAGCGTGGGGGGCAAAGATGCCTTCGACGGCTGGAGCACCTCCTATGCCTACGTCCTGTGGCAGTTCGGGCGCTTCGTCTGCTATACCTTGATCTTCGGGGTGATTGGCGTTGTCAGTGTCGCCGCGGCATTCTGGCTGGTTGAACTGCTGATATACTTCATGGTTCAGGGCATCAAACTCGGCTTCCTCGCCCGGACACCATGGTTACAGTACGAGTTCGGCGGTCAGATCGTCGGTCCCGCAGGCGGCCTCGCCAGCGTCGTGGGCTTCATCCTTATGGTGCTGACGCTCGCGCTCCGCATCCTGCCGCTGGCCTACCTGGTCTCCTACTTCTTCACCGGCGAGACCATCGTGTTCTTTCTGCTCCGCAAGCACGTGGATAACATCGACATCGAAGAGATCTACGAGGAGATGGAAGAGGAAGAGTCCGTGCTTGAGGAGGAGCCGGAACCTGAGGTGGAGCCCGCGGTCGAACCGGCGGCCGAGCAGGCCGAGCCCGAAGAACCCGAGGCGGCTGAGGAAGCGGAAGCCGACGAGGCCGTGGCCGCGGCCGCTGAGGAAGCTCTCGAAGAGGAGGAGGCGCACGAGGAACCGGCGGCCGAAGAAGAACCGGCGGAGAAAGAGCCGGTGGAGGAAGCCGAGCCCGAAGAGCAGGAGGAGGCCGAGGAAGACGAGGAGCAGTGACCTCTCGGGCCACCGTAGCCGGAACCACAGGTCGGGCGGGGCGTCCCTCCCGGCCTGTCTTCTTGTACGAGTCGAGTCGGGGCGGTTGGCATTGCGCCGCCGCAAGTTTCTGATAGATTATATGTCGGTCTTCCCCTCGGACTTCGCCAGCGCGGAGAGACGGCATGATCATCGACTTCAACGTTCCGGTTTACGATGAACCGGGTTACGGCGAAGCACTGGCCCAGACCGCCGGCAACCTCGGCATCACCCGTCTCTGCATCGGCGGAGGAGAGCCCCGCTATGGGCTGGCCGCGAATGCCGAAGTGCGACGGCTGGCCGACTCCTACCCCGACCTGTTTGTCCCGTTCGCCCGCCTCGACCTCGGGAAGGACGACGCCGGCACGGTCGAGCGATTCTACAGAACCGGTTTCGCCGGGCTCTGCGTGTGGGCGCCTCCCGCGTCGTACGACGATGAATCGTTCTTCTGCGTTTACGAGGCGGCCGCGGCCCTGAACATGCCCATCCAGTTCCACACCGGCCTGCTGCCGGTTACTGAACTGGACCGTGCGCTGGGCATACGGTGCGCCAACATGAGGCCGATTCGTCTGGACACCGTGGCCCGCTGCTTCCCGCAGTTGAAGATAGTGGGCGTGCGGCTGGGCAACCCGTGGTGCGAGGAGGCGGCCGAACTGATGCGCTACCATCAGAATGTCTTCTTCGACCTTTCGGGCGGCATCCTGCACCAGAAAGGCACGGACTTTCTGAACGGCGTTTTCCGGCCGGCGCATGCGCCGCTGTGGGATGAGGAGTCGCTGGGCAACATGTGGGCGCACATATTGTTCGGGAGCGGGGTGCGCCACGAGGAGATTGCGTCCGTGGAGCGGGACTATCAGCGGTTTTTCCGGGCCATGGCCGTGGAGGACGGCGAGTCCGACGCCGTCATGGGGGGAACAGCCGCCAAGCTTCTCGGTATCCATCGCGAATCCTGAGTTAGAGGGGGCGTCGCATGTCCGGAGAGCCTGCTGCCGAAGGTCGGGTGGCCTGGAGTATGCGCGGAAATGTGCCCATCGAGGTCGTGTGTATGACACGCGACGGCTGCTGGGCGGCGGCGGCCGATGGGGCGCGCAACATCTACGTCATTGACGATGAGGGCGTGGTGCGGGGCCAGATGAAAGCCTCCCAGACCGTCCGGCATCTGATGGCCAGCGACGAGGGCCCCGTTTTCGCGGCTCTGGCCGGGGACGGATTCCTCTACGCTTTCGACGGCTGGGCGCAGCTCGAATGGCGCACCGAGTTCGAAGCCTACGTCGCCGGCTGCGACTTGAGTCCCTCGGGGCTCGTCGTGGCGGCTGTCACCGCCGATGGGAGGCTGTGCAGCTACAGTGCGGAGACGAGGGAGAAGACCGGCGTCGAGCTCGGTTGGACGCCCGAGTCCATGGCCATCGTCTCCGAGGACCCCGTCACCATCGTGCTGGCGGATGCCGGGGGCCACATCGCTTTGATGGACCTTCAGTCGCAGCTCCGATGGGAGAAGAAACTGGAGATGCCGGTGGGCCCGCTGGCGTGCGATGCCGGCGGCGACACCATCGCGGTGCCCGCCTTCGAGGAAGGCGTGCTGTTGCTCCGCAGAAACGGTGAGGAGCTTGGCACGCTGAGCACCACCAGTCCGGCCGAGCGCGTCGCGGTGTCCCCGGGCGGTCGGGCCTGCCTTGTGCAGACCCGCGGTGCCGACCTCCTGCTGCTGGGAACAGACGGGGCCGTCCAATGGCAGAAGGGCTTGAAGCGAGCGCCGGCCGACTGGGCCCTGGGAGCGGGAGGCGACGTCGTTGCGGTGGCCAAGGGCGGCCGGCAGCTTGCTGCCTACCGGGCCGGCGCCGAACCGGGCGAAGCGGAAGCGGCATTCACCGCGATCGAGGACGCCCTGGAAAAGGAACCGGCGACGTCCTCCCGACTGCTATGGCGCCGGAGTGTGGGCGGCGACACGGAAGCGACCCGCGTCTCGGACATCCGACTGATCGGCGAGGGGGACTACGTGGTCTTCGTCTGTGCGGACGGCACCGTGGCGGCACTGGACCGGGAGGGCAACCGCGTTCTGGAGACCAATGCCTCCACCCCGGCGTGGTTCGCCCTCCAGTGGGCGGGCACGGGAATGGTGGTGTGGAACAAGCGGGCGCTGCTGCGGCTGGAGCCCGGCGAGGGCAGGGTGCGCCGCGTGGCGCTGCGGGACGCGCCGACATGCGTGGCCTGTTCCGGCGACCTGAGTCTGCTGTGCATCGGGATGGACAGCGGGGAGGTGCGCGTGTTCCGCGATGATGAGGGCGGCTGGGCGCGGCGGCTTGACTCCCCGGTGACCGACGTCTATGTCAACCCGGCGGGCGACACTGTGATGTCGGCGGATACCAGCGGACGTTTCTCATTCTTTGAAGTTGACGGCGGGCTGCGGCACAAGTTCCGATTCGGAGGGGAGGAACTCTACTGGGCCTGCGGACTGGGGGCGGACTTCGCCGTCTTCCGTGACGAGGTCGGTCACCTGATGGTCCTCGACTTCGACGGGGCGGACGTGTGGCAGGGGCGACCGCTGGGCGTTTTGTCGCGTGTCGAGGTATTGTCGGAATCCGTGGCGGTCTATCGGGAGGAGGGCGCCTGCGCGCTCGTTGACCCGCGCGAAGATCAGGTGAGTGAGATGTGGCCGCCGCCGGGTCAGTCGCTGCTTCGCCGGCGGCCCGCTGGTGAGCCCGTGGTTGTGGTGGCCGAAGGCAACGCGGTGACGGCCTATACCGGTTTCCGGCGCCGGCTGGATGTCGTGTGGCGGGTCGAATGCGACGCCGAGGTGACGGACTTCCGCGCCGATCCGCAAGCACACGCCGTCGCCGCATTGGCCGGAGGCGAACTGTATCGAATCAACGCGGCGGAGTGAACCGAAGGAGAACCCTATGCTGGTCGGCGTAATATCGGACACACATGACAACCTGCCCAGGGTGGCGAGGGCGGGCGAGTTGTTCCGGGAGCGGGGCGTGGAGGCCGTGCTGCACGCGGGCGACTTCGTGGCGCCCTTCGCGCTGAAGGTGCTCGTCAACTCGGGGCTGCCCGTAACGGCCGTATTCGGCAACAACGACGGGGAGCGCGACGGGCTGGCGGGCCTGTGCGACGACCTGCATGAGCCGCCGCACCGGTTCGAACTGGGCGGTCGTGTCGTCGTGCTCAGCCATGAGCCGGACCGACTCACCGACGAGGTGGTGGCCGGGGCGGACGTTCTTATCCACGGCCATAACCACGTGGCCGAGACGGCGCGCCGGGGCGCCAGCCTCCTGGTCAACCCGGGGGAGGCCGGCGGTTGGCTCAGCGGCCACTGCACCGTCGCTCTCGTGGATTTCGGCAGACTGGACGCGGAGATCATCGACCTCGGACGACAGGAGACCGTGAAGGTATGACCCCACAGCGCTTTGTTTCATTGCTGGCCGTGACGTGCCTGATCCTGGCCGCCGGATGCGTTGAGCGGACGATGATGATACGCTCCGAGCCGCCGGGGGCGCCGGTCTGGGTGGACGAGGAGTATGCCGGCACGACCCCCCTCGACTACTCGTTCGTGCATTACGGGACGCGCGGCGTGCGGGTCGGCCCCGTGCGGGATGAGAGAGGAAAGGCCCTGTACGCGGCGCAGGAGAAGCTGGTCGAGGTGAGGGCCCCGTGGTATGAGAGGTTCCCCATCGACTTCTTCGCCGAGGTGATCTGGCCGGGGCGGCTGGAAGACCGGCACGAGGTGCCCGTTTTCGAACTGAAACCGCCCCCCGCAGCCGCCGAGGAATACGGGGACGAGAAGGCACAGGAACTGCTCGACGCCGCCAACGAGTTCCGGGAACAGGCGCTCGCCCCCGTGCCCGACGCGCAGCCGGCTGACTGAACCCCCCATCAACCAATGTCCGCAAAGCCCAGACGCTTCCCGTAACGGCTCAGGATCCGCTTTCGCAGCAGGGCGTGTGAAGGGTCCGTCAGGCGCGGGTCGGCGGCCACCAGTTCCGCCGCATCGCGCCGCGCTTCCTGCAAGATCTCCAGGTCGGAGAAGTCATAGAAGCGGAACTCCGGCATGCCGCTCTGTTGCGTGCCGAACAGCTCCCCCGGTCCCCGCAGGCGCAGGTCCTCCTCGGCAATCCGGAAGCCGTCGTTCGTTTGCGTCAGAACCTCCAGCCGGCGCTCAGCCTGCTCCGTGTTCGGGTCCGCCAGCAGGAAGCACTTCCCCGCGTGCCCGCCCCGCCCGATGCGGCCCCGGAGTTGGTGAAGCTGGGCCAGCCCTAGCCGCTCGGCGTGCTGGATGATCATCACCGTCGCCTGCGGCACGTCGACGCCGACCTCCACCACCGTGGTGGCCGCCATCACCTGGTACCGCCCGTCGCGGAACCCGTGCATCACCTCCCGCTTCTCGGCGGGCGGCATCTGGCCGTGCAGCAGGCAGCAGTCGTATTCGGGGAACACCTCCTCGCTCAACTGCCGGTATCCTTCGCGGGCACTGGTCAGGTCCAACTCGCGGTTCTCCTCCACCAGCGGATATACCACGAAGGCGCTGCGGCCCTGCGTCAGCTCCTCCCGAGCGGCTTCGAACGCCTCGTCCCATTGCCCGGGCGCCCGCAGCTCCGTGTGCACCGGCTTCCGGCCCGGCGGCATCTCGTCTATGATGCTCACTTCCATGTCCGCGAAGCAGAACAGCGCCAGCGTCCGCGGGATGGGCGTGGCCGTCATGATCAGCACGTCCGGCGGGGGGCCCTTGCGCCGCAGTTCCAGCCGCTGCCGCACCCCGAAGCGGTGCTGCTCGTCCACCACCACGAGCGCCAGATTGTCGAACTCGACATCCGGCTGGATGAGCGCGTGCGTCCCGACGACCAGGTCGATCTCGCCCCCCGCCAGCTGGCTCAGGGTATCGCGCCGCTCGGCGTTCGACAACGCCCCCGTCAGCAGTGCCATGCGGAGGCTGGCTTCCTCGAGCAGCGACTCCATCGTCAGGTAATGCTGCTCGGCCAGTATCTCGGTGGGCGCCATCAGGGCCGCCTGGTGCCCGCGGCTGCTTTCGGCCAGCGCCGCCAGCATGGCGTAAACCGCCACCACGGTCTTGCCGCAGCCCACGTCGCCCTGCAGCAGCCTGTTCATCGGCCGCTCCGCTCTCATGTCGGCTGTGACCTCGTCGATGACCCTGTCCTGGGCATCGGTGAACTCGAAGGGGAACAGCCGGCGGATGCGCCGGTCCACGTTCGGGCCGACCTTGAAGGAGATACCGTCCCGCTCGGCCACGGCCGCCCGGCGCACCCCGAGCGCCGTCTGGAAAAGGAAAAGCTCTTCGTAGCAGAGCCGCCGCCGCGCGGCCTTCTGCGCGGCCATGCTCTCCGGGAAGTGCACGTCCCGGATGGCCCGATTGATGTCCGGCATGCCCTTCTCCTTCAGATGGTCGCGCGGAAACATCTCGGCCGGGCGGTCGGCGGCCATCGACACAGCGGAGGCGATCATCTTCCGCATGATCTTCTGGGACAGCCCTTCGGTCAGGGGATAGACGGGCAGGATGCGGTTGAACTTGTCTGACTCTTCCGGCGTGTGCCCGACGTCGTAGTCGGGGCTCACGATCTGCAGGCCGCCGTAGAATGTGACCTTCCCGTAGGCGCTGATGGTTTTGCCCTCGGGGAAGGACTTCTGCCAGCCGGGGGTGACGTTGAACCACACGAGGGCCACCGTGCCGGTCTCGTCGTCCACCTGCACCTGCAATATGCCCCGGCGGGGGCCCTTCGTGCGGCGGAAGGATACGTGCGCGATGGTGCCGCAGACGACGGCGGGCTCATCCACCTTCAGGTCGGCCACGGAGCGGGCGTAGCGCCGGTCCTCGTACTCCCGCGGCAGGTGCAGCAGCAGGTCGCGCACCGTGTGGATGTCCAGCCGCGCCAGCGCCTCGGCGCGCTTCGGCCCCACGCCCTTGACGTATCGGACCTCCCGGTCCAGAACTGTCTCAACCTGTTCGCTCACGGCAAGTTGCGCAAAGGAGTCGGGAACTTGCGGACGATATGCATTCGCGAGTATAGCATATCGGAGGGCGATGTTACACCGCGAGCGGGGCGCTTTGACACCCCCGCTGCCCGTCCCTATAATCGCGCACCCTCTGCGTGCCTCTGTCCGCCGATGCCCGAGGGTAATCGTGCCGGGTGCCTTGACGGGCCGAGTCCGCGGGGGCCGAGTTGCTTGTTGATAGTGTGGGGTCCCGAGCGTATCCCCGTAACCTGACCACGTTTCGTCAACTAAAAACCAGCAACTGACAACTATCCGTCCTCTCCCGAGCAACACAAAGAGAAAGAGAACACGCAACCAACCGCCTGCACGGCAGGAGCCCACCCATGAAACCAACCGTCAAGACGCTGGACGAGATGGAGACGCAGGAGTTCCCCTGGGGGAGCATCACGTGGCTGGTCAGCGGCCGCATCGGCAACTCCGAGACGATGACCTTCGGGCGCGTCGTCATCCGCGCCGGTGAGGGCAATCCGGCCCACGCCCACAACACCTGCGACGAGATACTGCACCTCCTGCATGGCGAACTGGAGCATGGCGCGGACGACGAAGTGTTCACCCTGAAGCCGGGGGACACCATCACGCTGCCCGCCGGCACCGCCCACTGGGCGCGTTCGGTGGGCCGGGAGGACGCCGTCATGACCGTCGCCTACTCCAGCCCGGAACGCGACATGCAGACGGAAGGAGACGACTGAGTTGAGAGTCGCTGGTTGATAGTTGTTAGTGGGGGGCGCGGCGCGAGCGCGGGCGCGCCCGAACTGACCGGGAGACGCCGGCGCCGACAACTACCAACTACCAACTGCCGCCCATCGCCGGTGCCGGACCGAAACGTCTCACCATTCGACTTTCCCTACAGACGTAAAGGAAACAACCCGTCATGCCGGAAGTACGTAAACCCAGGGCTCTGTACGTTTTGAGCGAAAGGGCCTTCGAGAGCCTCTATGGCCCGGAGGAGCGGGCCGACGTTGATGAGCTGGTGGAAGTCTACGCCCCGCCGCTGGGCCGTGATGAGGTCCGCGAGAACCTGTCCGTGCTCGAGGACGCGGAAGTCATTCTCTCGGGCTGGTCGGGGCCGCGCCTGGATGAGGAGTTCCTGGCGGCCGCCCCGAACCTGCGCGCCTTTTTCTACGGCGCCGGAACGCTCAAGAACACCGTCACCGACGCCTTCTGGGAGACGGACATCATCATCACCAGCTCGTGGGCGGCCAACGCCATTCCCGTCGCCGAATACTGCCTCTCCCAGATACTCTTCTGCCTGAAGCACGGCTGGCAGCACGCCCTGTGCGCCGAGCGCGAGAGCACCTGGCGGCGCCTGCACGAGGTCCCCGGCGCTTACGGCAGCAACGTGGGGCTCATCTCGCTGGGCATGATCGGCATGAAGACGCTGGAGCTGCTGCGGCCCTTCGACGTGAACGTCCTCGTCTACAGCACCTCCACTACGGAGGAGGAAGCCGAGGAGATGGGCGTCGAGCTGTGCTCGCTGGACGACATCTTCCGCCGGTCGGACGTGATCTCGCTGATGACGCCGCTGCTGCCGCAGACGCGCGGCATGATCACGGGCCGACACTTCGAGCTGATGAAGGACGGTGCGGCGTTCATCAACACCGCCCGCGGCGCGGTGGTGCGCCAGGAGGAGATGGTCGAGGTGCTGGGGCGTCGCCCCGAGCTGCTGGCCGTGCTGGACGTAACCCATCCGGAGCCGCCGCCGGAGGACTCGCCCCTGTGGGACCTGCCCAACGTGGTGCTGACGCCGCACATAGCGGGCGCCTTGGGGCAAGAACGCCACCGCCTCGGCCGCTACGCAGTAGAAGAACTCCGCCGCTACCTCCACGGCGAACCCCTTAAATACCGCGTAACGCAGGAGATGTTCCGCCGCATGGCGTGAGCGTAGCTCGCGAGTCAGGTAGTGCGTTTGCCGGACTGCTGCAGATGCCCGGCTTTGCCCCTGTTTTGTCCGGCAGGTGCCGGGTGAATTCCAGGTCCGGCGCTGTGTGCAAGAAGCGCCTTGCGCTGGACCTGAACGACACTATAATAGTGTTGAGTAAGTTGCGGGGAGCGTAGACATGCAGCGATCGAGCTTGCCAGGCCTGTACTCTCTCGTTGGGCAGGCCGACATATGCCGTCGCGAGGCTTACAGCAGCCTGGATAGCCGAACACAGAGCGAGTTCGGGCAGTTCTTGACCCCTCCGTCCGTGGCGGCATTGATGGCCGGCATGTTCGAACTGCGTACAGACCATGTGCGCCTGTTGGACCCGGGCGCCGGGACAGGTATTCTGACGGCGGCCCTCGTCGAAGAACTGTGCAACCGGGAAAACGCTCCCGCAGCAATAGAGGCCATCGCCTATGAGGTGGATGACCTGATGGCTGAATACCTGCAGGAAACTTTTTGCCTGTGCCAGGAGTACTGCGAGGGGCATGGGGTAGAGTTCGGCGGAGAGGTCCGGCGGGAGGATTTCATCAAGGACCTCTCGATCTCCGCCCAAGGTGGTTTCCTCGCCACCGAGCATCCGTTCGACGCTGTCATTGTGAACCCGCCGTATGGAAAGCTCCGCGCGGATTCTGCCCACCGCAGGTTGGTCGAGCAGGCCGGCGTGCGGGTTCCCAACGAATACGCTGCGTTTGTCGCCGTGGCAGCACTGCTGTTGGATCGCAAGGGAGAATTGGTTGCCATAACTCCCCGCAGCTTCTGCAATGGGCCGTACTTCAGCCAGTTCCGCAAGTTTCTCGTTAGAGAGTTGAGCTTCCGTCGAATTCACGTTTTCGAAGCTCGCGACGCCGCCTTCAAGGAGGGCGACGTCCTGCAGGAGAATGTCATTGTCAGTGCAGTTAGGTCGGCGGGGACTCCAAGTAAGGTCACGATCACCTGCTCGCCGGGGCCTATGGACGAGGCAGTCAAGCGCCGAAGCGTCGCCTATGAACAGGTGGTGAAGCCGGATGACCCCGACTGTTTCATCCATCTCATTACGGACAGCATGGGGGACCATGTTACCCGTCGCCTGGGACAGCTGGATGCCACACTGCGGGAATTGGGGCTCAGTGTCAGCACTGGTCCGGTGGTCGACTTCCGACACAGAGAGCGGCTGCGCCAGCAACCCGGCGGCGATACGGTTCCTTTGATATACCCATGCCACGTGCGCAGTGGGTTCGTGGATTGGCCCGGGGCAGATACCGGCAAGCCCAATGCTTTCCTGGCGGGGCGCCAGCCTGATAATCTGCTGGTGCCGGAAGGTTGCTATGTTGTTGTCAAGCGGTTCACCTCAAAGGAAGAGAAGCGCAGGCTGGTGGCGGCCGTTTACGAGCCCCACGAAACGACGGCCGGTCCGGTTGCATTCGAGAATCATCTGAACTATTACCATAGGGACGGAGCCGGTCTTGAGACTGACGTCGCGCGCGGGTTGGCTGCGTACCTGAACAGCACGCTGGTGGACAAGTACTTTCGGCTTTTCAGCGGCCACACCCAGGTGAACGCCACCGACCTGCGCCGGCTGCCGTACCCCAGGCTGAATCAGTTGAAAGAGCTTGGCAGACGCGCTTCAGCAGCCTGTCACGGGCAGCAGCTAATAGACGACCTTATCAGAGAGGTGATTCCGGAAATGGCTGGTGACGGCGCAGAGTCTGACCCCGTTGAGGCGGCGCGGAAGAAAGGGGAAGCTCAGAACATCCTGAAGCAATTGGGGCTCCCGCGCGCCCAGCAAAACGAACGTTCCGCACTGACCCTGTTGGCCCTTCTAAACGTTCGCCCGGATACGGATTGGCAGGATGCCGAAGCACCGTTGCGCGGTATAACGGAGATGATGAACTGGTTTGAGGATCACTACGGCACACGGTACGCGCCAAACACGAGGGAAACCGTGCGCCGCCAGACCATCCACCAGTTTGTGCAGGCGGGGGTGGCGGAGAAGAATCCGGACGATCCCAGCCGACCAACGCACAGCCCGGCTACTGTCTATCGCGTGACGCCTCAGCTTTTGGAGACGGTGAAGTACTACGGCACATCGTTATGGGATTCGCAGCTGGCTGATTTTCTGGAGCATTCCGAAAGGTTGCAGCAGAGATACGAGCGTGACCGAGAACTCCGCAGAGTACCGGTCCATGTGCAGGGCGAGGAGCTGGTGCTATCCCCCGGCGAGCACAGCGAACTCATCCGCTCGGTGATTGAGGACTTCTGCTCTCGCTTCACTCCAGGTGCAGAAGTGCTCTACATTGACGAACGAGGCGAGGCCGACGGCTTCGTCAACGAAGAATTGTGCGACAGGATTGGTCTACGGATCGAGCCACATGGACGCATGCCCGATGTGGTAGTGTATGACGCCGAGCGCCAGTGGCTGGTGCTGGTGGAAGCCGTAACAACTCACGGTCCAGTCAACCCGACGAGACGTGAGCAATTGTCCGGATTGTTCGGGGATGTCGATGCAGAACTCATTTACGTCACGGCGTTCCCCACCAGGCAGGTGATGACCAGTTACCTGTCTTCGATCTCGTGGGAAACAGAGGTCTGGGTTGCTGACGCGCCCAGCCACCTCATCCACTTCGACGGCGAGCGGTTCCTCGGTCCCCATGGAACTGGTCCTTGATTCTTGGTCTGTGTCCGGTGTTCATCCGAGCGCCCGTACGTGTCCAGCCCCTTATCGCCGCATGCTTCCGGCGCACTCGGGGGGCGGCATAGAGAGTCGCCTTCAGTGCCTGTTCCCGGCCGCGCCTGGTTCGTTAGGCGCCATTCTCCGCTGCTGAAACCACAGCACAAGCAAAACCATTGCGACCAAGAGAACACCAGTCGCGAGGGGGGAGCTTTCGAGGCCGAATCTTGCCATGGCGGAGGCTGAGCGTGCGCCCTCGGCGGCCCCCGGTGTGGTGAGGGGGAGGAGGCCGGGCATGTCTATGCCGCTTACCGGCAGGCCGAAGAGGGGGCCCTGAACCGCGTTCCAGCCGAAGTGCAGCGCCGTGGGGAACCACAGGTTCTTGCTCAGAACCCGCGAGACCGCCAGCAGCAGGCCCGCCAGGCCGATGTTGAGGGCGTTGACGGGCGAGTCCCAGAAGTGCGGATTCAGCGCGTGGATTCCGGCGAATATGACGCTGGTGAGGATGACCCCAGCCACCGGCCGGTCGATGTCCAGCATGTTGCTCAGCAGGTAGCCGCGGAATATCAGCTCCTCCTCGAACGCGGCTACGACGAGGACCGGAAGCACCACCAGAGGGACGAGCAGCGCTCCGTCGCCCCCAGGGCGGAGCGTCCCCATTGCCAGCAGGGCGCCGACGGGCAGCAGCGCCGCCCCGGCGCCGATGGCCAGTCCGACCAGCGGCGACGCCGACCACGCCCATTCTGGTTTGGAGATGCCCATCGAGTGCAGGTCGCGCCGGTCAAGGAACCGCCGCATGAGCCACGTCAGGCCGAAGACCGCCGCGGCGTGGAAGGGCAGGGCGATGCCCGTGAGCAGCCACCCGGCCTCGAGCGGGACCTCGACGCCGACGGCCGGCAGGAGCACCCGGACGAACACCCCGAGGCCCAGCCCGATGACCACGAAGAGTATCAGCAGCGCGACGCCGTAGATGAGGAACCGCCATACGGTGCGCAGCCGCCCGTGCGTGTCTTTGAAGAAGCCGCCGTCCCGCATGGTTTCTCTGGATTCCCCCGCTGCCGATGTAGACGAACTGCCGTGCGTCATTGCTCGACGGGCATGGGGCGGCCCTCCTCGTCCACGCAGACCATGACGACCGAGCCGTCGAAGGAGCGCGCCGCCTCGCCGCTGTGGCTGTCGTAGATGTGCATCTCGACGCGGACCGAGACTGACGTGCTGCCGACCCTCTGCACGCCGAAGCGGAACTCCAGCACGTCGCCGAGGTGCGCGGGGGCGGTGAACTCCGCGTCGTGGACGGCCCGGGTGACGAAGTTCCGTCCGGGCCAGGTGCGGGCGCAGGCGATGAAGGCCAGCTCGTCGATGACGGCCAGCACGCGCCCGCCGAACAGGTTGCCGTACTGGTTGAGGTGCTCCTGCCGGACGATCATGTGATGGCTGTATTCCATGCGTTCACCTCGTCTGCGGGGCGGAGTCCCGATGGTAACCGGCGCGCCGGGCCATGCGCAACGTTCGGAGGACGGGGGCGGAGCTGCTTTGACCGGTGCCCTGTCGTTGCCGCGCTTGCCTCGGCCGTCTTTCAGGGCGCATACGCTCTCCAGGACTTCGGCCCGGCGGCAAGCCGCCGGGTGTGAAGGCGGTGGCAAGCCACCGCACTCCAGGGTCAACCGGTCGTGCACACTACGCAATCCTACATTGTCCGGGTTACCTTCCCTGGAGGGCGACTGTGCCAGACGGAATGGGGGGGGCCACAGGGCGGC
>JAWODG010000239.1:0-12767 GCA_046483385.1 Candidatus Brocadiia bacterium
CCACCAGTTCCGGCCGGAATGCCAGAACCCAGGTCGTCTCGGCCAGCCCCGCGTGCCCGCCGACACGCAAACTCTCCTCGTCGAGATCATTGAACTGGTAAGTGCGCACCGAATGCACCATGAATTCGTCGTCGGAACAGTCTTCGGCCACCTCGTCCAGGAGGTCGAACTGGCCTTCGCCGCCGTGATGATTGACGAGGAAGACGTGGCGGAAACCGGTCCGCCGCAGCGCCGTCAACCGGTTGCGAACGGCGGCTTCCATTTCCCTGGTTTCGCAGTATTCGCTGCAGACGGGCAGTTCGGGGAAGCGCATGCCGAACACGCGGTCCTCGCGGGCGAAGCCCCACTGTTGAAGCTGCTCCTCGGAGCGCCACGCGTCCAATCCGAACGACAACGGCCGGAACCATATGCCGCCCAAGCGGTCCGCCACCTCCCGGCAGAGGGCCTCGGCGATCAGAGCGTCGGTGCCCAGAGGCAGGTGGAAGGAGTGCCACTCGAACACGGGCCCCACCGGCACAAACGCGCAGCCGGACCGGTCGCGCGCGGCAAGGACCTCATCGGGTCGCATCTCCTCGGCGGGTGGTTCGGACACCGGCTCGTCCTCCTGAGTCATCCAACCTTCAGCCGCGTCAGAGGGCCTTGAACGGAATGCCCGTGAGTCGGGCGAACATCTCCAGCTCGTCCATCCAGTCGCCGGCCACGGCATGGACGTGGTTGGCGTGCAGGTGCGTCAGAAGCTCCTCGTGGTCGGCGTCGATGGAGGCGTAGATGTGAGGCCAGGCCGGGCAGCTCTTCTCCAACCACGCCTCCTGGCCGGGCACGGCTTCTCCCCGGAAGGCAATCAGGGACGGTTCCTTGTCGTCGTGGAGGATGCGGGCGAAGGTCATCTCCCCCTCGCAGCCGATGTAGCGCACGTGCGCGCCGACGCCGCCGTACTTCGGGATGACCGGCACGAGGTCCACGGATTTCAGGTTTTCTTCCGGCTCGTCGCTGCGTTGGGAGTAATAGACGGACTGCCCGCCGCAGTTGCACAGCACCCAGTAGCCGGATTCCACCTCGTAGTGTCGCAAGTCCAGAAACAGCGCCGGGAAACCCGAGATGAGCTGCAATATCTGCATCGTCAGCGCGCCGTCCCCGTCGGCCTCGCAGGCGCAGACCATGGGCGCCTTGCGGCCGTCCCAGTCGATCAGGCTCGGCAGGAACGCCGCCGAGAGGCACTGCGTGCAGTAGTACTCCGAGAGAGCAAAATGGCACTTGATGCCCACGAAGTCGAACTCCCGCTCCCGCGCCAGCCTCTTTACCGCGGCCGCCGTGGCCGCTTGATACTCCAGGTTCTGGCGCGTCAGCTTGGTGCCCTCGGCGTACTGCACCTCACGCACGCTGCTCTCCAGCCAGTCCACGATGCGGGCCCGCTCGGCGTCGTCCACCTCCTCGGCCAGCCGGAGGATCTCCGACTCGTCGGCGTGGTCGATGTCCACTCCGAATATGCGCAGCCACTCGGCGGGAGACGAAGAGACGCCGGTAAGCATGCCGATGGAGCGGCCGCCAATCTGGCCATAGACCTGCCCTTCGAGTCCGTGCGCGGCGGCCGCGCCGCGGATGAAAGTCTCCAGCTTGCGTTGCGAATCCCGGCTGTCGAACTTGCCCCAGATGCGCTCCTCGAACATGCCCATCTGATGCAGCGCCCCGCCGGCCGCCAGCATGCCGCCCATGCCTGGCAGCCCGGCCTCGCCGGCGGACAGGATGGCCACCGGCTTGTCCAGAACGCGGGCGGCAAGCGCAGCGAAACTGGGGAAGGAGAAGACGGAGATGTTGAACACGACCGCCGCAATGTCCTGCGACAGCAGGCGTTTGGCCTCCCGAACGGCCCGCCGGGGTGACCACGCGATCTCCTCCGCGACGACCGGCTCGGCGCCCGCCTTGCGGATCATCTCCTCGACACGGTCCTGATACTCCTGTATCTGCGGGCGCAGGCTTTCGTGCACGCGCTGACGGCCGTCCGAGAAGGACATAAGTCCGATCCTGGCGGTGGCCCTGGCCTCTGCACTCATGGTGTTTTCCTCCGTGAGCAATCCGGATTTGTTTGCGTCGGGGGCGCGGGATGGTGAGTGTACCGTCCGGGGCAACTGCCCGCAAACGAAGCGAGTTCTGCCGCCGACCGAGTCAGACCTCGATGACCGGGCATCCCGCCCGGGCAAGCAGCTTGTCCACCGGCGAGCCGAATAAGCGTGGCACCCAGCCGGGCCGTCCTTCAGATTCGATGACCGATGGTTCCGACGAAGGGATCTCGGCGGGCATGGCGTGTCCTCCTGATGAGGCGGACATGCCGACGGGCACTGTGTTGGCTGCACGCGACCCATCCCGCGGCCGACAGGCGCCACAGTCCACCGCCGCCGGGCGCCGTCGGCAAGCTGCTTCGGTCTCAGGTGCTACGGCTCCTCGGATGTCTGGCCGGGGACGCCGAGTGCCGCTCCCAGCCTGTCGAGAGCGGCCTTCATCTGCTCCATCCGGCGGCCGTATCCCTGCCAGTCTCCGTCGCGGAGGGCCTGCTGTGCGGCCTCGTAGTGGCCCAGTGCCTCCTCCAGTATGTCGGCTGCTGCCGTTGGTAGCGGGCCGTAGGGAGCCCCGGTGGCCTCGCCTGGCTCGGCCGTCGGGGGTTCCCTGGCGAACAGCGCCCGCAGGGCGGCGTTCAGGTTCTCCCGCATGGCGACCCGCTCCCCGTAAGCGGTGATCACGCGCCGAAGCTGGGGCACGGCTGCGGCCTCCGCCTGGATGAACAGGGGCTCCACGTAAAGGAGTCCGCCCGCAACGGGTATGACCAGCAGGTTGCCGCGAAGCACTTCGCTGCCTCTCTGGCCCCACAGGCTGAGCTGCCGGGAAATGACGGGGTCCTGGTCGATGCGCGCCTCCACCTGGCTCGGCCCGTAAACCAGCTTCTGCTTGGGGAACATGAAGACGACCAGCTTCCCGTAGTGCTCCCCGTCGCACCGGGCCGCCAGCCAGGAGATCATGTTCTGGCGCCCTTCGGGTGTGAAGGGCATCATCAGGATGAACTCCGCCTCGCCGTTGTCCGGCAGCCGCATCGTCACGTAGTAGCTCTCGACCGGCCGCTCGCGTCCGCGGTACTGCTCCATCGGCACTTCCCACACGTCTTCCTGATTGTAGAAGACGCGGGCGTCCCGCATGTGGAAGGTGCGGTATTTGTTGGCCTGCACGGCGAAGAAGTCCTGCGGGTAACGGACGTGCGCGCGCAATCCTTCCGGCATCTGTTCCATGGGCCGATAGATGCCGGGGAAGATACTCTCATACGCCCGGATCAACGGATCTTCGTCATCGGCCACATACAGCGTTACGCTGCCGTCGTAGGCGTCCACGACGGCCTTAACACTGTTGCGCATGTAGTTGAGCTGGGCGCCCCGGCCGACCATCGTCGGTTCGCTGTAGGGGTAGAACCGGCTGGTGGTGTAGCAATCCTGAATCCACAGGAGGCGTCCGTCGTGCACCACGGCATAGGGGTCGCGGTCCAGCCGGAGGTACGGAGCCACGCGCTGAACGCGCTGCTGAACCAGCCGGTTGTACATAACCCGGCTGCCCTCGGTCAGGTCGTCGGACAGCAGCACCTTCATGTCATTGAAGTGCATGGCGAACAGTATCTTCCGGAAGAACCCGGAAACGCCTACGCCGCCGGCGCCCTCGTAGCGGGTGTACGCGTTCTCGGCGCCCTTCGGGTAGTCGAACTCGTCAGTGCGGGTCTTGGTGAACACGTAGCTGTCCGTCCTCAGACCGTAGTATATCTGTGGACGGGTCAGTTCCATGCCCGGCGGCGCCGTGGGCGGGATATCGCGCATCAACAGCGATGGCAGGCCTTCTTCCGTGTGCCGGTTCACCGAACTGGCACATGCGCCGTACCCGTGCGTGTACTGCAGACGCCGGTTGACCCACGTTTGCGCGGCCGTGCCCAGCGAATCCTGGTTCAGCTCCCGCAGCGACATCATCGTCTGGGTGTAGCCCTCCTCCAGGTCGTATCGGTCCACGGCGATGTTGGTGAATTCATAGTACGGCCTGAAGGCCTGGATTTGCTGGTAGGTCTCGTAGAGCGGCCGTTTGTCCCAGACGCGGATGTTGCTGACCGTCGCCTCCTCGGCCAGGATTTCCTCCAGCTCGAGGTCCTCCCTGACCGGGTAATCCAGCTCCTCGACCCCGTCCAGCCCGTACCCTCGGCGGCTCATCTCGATGGCATAACCGATGAACTCCCGCTCCAGCTCAAGCTCGTTGGGCTCCACCCGGACCGACTGGACGAACGAGGGGACCATCAGAAGGAATATGACGGCGCATCCGAACCAGCCGGCCACCGCCACGACCATGCGACGCACGTGCCGGGCCGAGGTAACCGAGAAGAAGACGCCGGCAACCGCCAGGCTGGCCACCAGCATGACCCAGATGCCCGGCAGCCGCGCCTTCACGTCCGTGTAGCCGGCGCCGAATGCGGCCCCGGTCTGGCCGTAGAGAAGCTCGTAGCGGTCCAGGAAGTAACCGGCGGCGGTGATGAGGAATATGACCCCGACGATGCGGCTCAGGTGCGCGAATGCCCGCCGGGGCACCTCCTCCAGGCTCTCCACTGTAAACGCGCCGGCGGAGAAATAGAGCAGTCCCGTGACGCCCAGGCAGACCCAGGCCAGCACCTGGAACATAGGCTGCAGCGTGCTCAGAAGGGGCAACGTGAAGACGTAGAAGCCCACGTCGTTCTCGTAGATAGGGTCGGCCACGCCGAACGGGACGCGGTTCAGGAACAGCAGCATGCGGTGCCACAGCGCCACGGCCAGGCCACCGCCTACCACACCGGAGAACCCGGCGATGCCCCAGCACGCCAACGCCACAAAACGCCGCATGGACGGCACGCGGAACGTCCAGCGGCCCCAGCGGTAGAAGGTCGCCTCTTCCCGCGGTATGCGACGTCGGGTGAACCAGACACAGAAGGCCACCGCCCCGAACGCCACCGCGCACCCGAGCAACCACATCCAGACCTTCGTCCAAAGGATGCGGGTGAACACCACGCCGTGATCGACCGCCCGGAACCACCAGTAGTCCACCAGCAACCCGGACAGCAGCCTGAACACCAACACCGTGCCCAGCACGAGCACAACGCCGACGATTGCGAGAATCAGTGACTTCCTCTGCAAGGTGCCCTCCTCGGCGAAAACGTACGCAAATGCGTGCGAGATTGACTTCAGCGCCCCCCGGCCAGGAGCGATTGTAGGTCAGAGGTCCGCGTGTCCGCAAGCGGAGAGGCATCGGCCGCCCCCTGCTCCCCGCTTCCGTACTGGACGTCCAGAATCTCGATGTCTATGCGTCCGACGAACGGAATGAAAGACGTCATGTCCGACAGGCTCCCCGGGCTGTTCAGGTCCGTCCGCCCGAAGGCAACGTGCGTGGCATCGTAGCCCCCGAGAGCGGCGTCAATGGGTAGCCATTGGCCCACGTAAACCTCCGTCCACGCGTGGTATGCGAAGAGTCCTGAACCTTCCGGCACATTGACGTAGACCACGCCGACCATGACGCGCGAGGGCATGCCGGCGGCCCGAGCCAAAGCGGCCGCAAGCATGGCGTGCTCGGTGCAGTCGCCGGTGCGCTGCCGGGCCGTCTCCGCTGCGGTGGCCATCGCGAGGCTCAGGTTCTTCTGCTCGATGTGCTCCGTTACGTAGGCTTCGATGAGGCGGGCGGCCTTCGCCGGGTCAGTCTCCTCCCCCACCGCCTCCCGGGCCATCTTCCCAATCAGCGGGTCGTCAGTCTCCAACCACCGGTTGGGGCGCAGCAGGTGTGCGTATTCCTCTCCGTCGTATGGCAGGCGGTAGCCGGCTGCCGGCTCACCCTGAGGCCGCGCGACAGTGACCGTCAGCCCGTCATCGGTCCTCTCAGCGGACTGGTAAGGCCCGGTCGGCACATCGGGGACCTCACCCTGACCATCTTTCGGCGTCAGCCGGAGCTGCAGACGCTGCACCTCCCTCGGCCGCTCGATGGCACGGTCCGTCGGGATGGTGGCCACCGACATCACGTCCACGCGGCCCGGGGGTGCCGTGGCCACCTCCCGCGTGGTCAGCCGAATTTCGACGTTCATTCCCGGCACCACGGGCATGCGGGTCAGAATGGGTTTGCCGTCCTCGTCCACCCACTCGGTCACGCGCATTCCCGGCAGCACGCTCAACGTGCTCTCCCTCCTCCGGAGCGTCTTCGTGGCTCCGAAGACTTCCACGACTTCCTTCGGTCCCACTTCCACTGTCAGCATCACGGACTGCCCGACGAACTCGGGGGAGAACACCGGGACGGTATAGCTGGTGCCCTCCTTGTGGCCCTTCTGCTGCTGCAGTTGGTAGAGCCCCCACGGGCAGAGCCCCTCCGGTGCCGGCAGGCGCATCTCCCTCAGGTTCGCACCGGCGCCCGCCTCGACTATCAACTCGTCGCCCTGGACCCGGCCCTGAGTCGTCTGCGAACTGGTCGCCTGTCGTTGGGCATACTCGAAGTTGATGAGTCCACCAGTCTCGTCCTCCAACACAACCGAGTCACTGATCAGCCGGACTTCCTGTCCGAACCGCGAGATAGTAAAATCCTGGTTGGCCGTCGTGCGGTAGCGTGGCCCGTCGGGACCGGGCAGCGACACGGCCTTCTGGTAGGTGTAGCCTATCTTCTGGCCGCCCAGATAGGCGGCGTACCAGTCCTCCCGCAGGAGTTTCCCGCCGGTCTCGTTGGCCATCGCAGGGACCGCGAGTGATACGAATACCAGAACTGCCCCGATGACCTTCACGCTGTCCCGCATGGTTTCACCCCTCTCGCTGTCGGAACCGGTCTAACTACAGCCATGATATCAGCGAGCGAGGCATCGGCACAATGCCGGCGGGGCCTCTCAGAACCCCATCGCGTAGTGCGCGTCCCGGCGGGGGGAGACCCCGGCACGGAGCACGCCGCCCTCCGTCCGCGCGGCCGCCAGCACATTAGTGCCTTCCCACTCCGGGCTCACTTTGATGAAATGCCCACGCTTCTGCAGGCCGCGCCGCACGGCGTCCGGGATGCGCGGCTCAACGTGAACTACGCCGGGTTCGGCCGCCCGAGGGTAGAAGGAGTTCGGGAAGTGGGCCGTGAAAAAGGTCGGGGCCTCGGCCGCCTCTTGCAGCGACATGCCGAAGACCATGACGTTCAGGAAGAACTGCAGCGCCCACTGGTCCTGACAGTCACCGCCCGGGCTGCCGAATGCCATGTACGGAGCGCCGTCCCGCGTCGCCAGTGATGGGGTGAGGGTCGCACGGGGACGCTTGCCCGGCTCCAGCCGATTCGGATGCCCCTCGGCCAGCTCGAACATCTGTCCGCGCGTGCCGAGCTGAAAGCCCAGCCCCTCCAGGGTGGGTGACGACATCAGCCATCCGCCGCTGGGCGTGGCGCTCACCATGTTGCCGTCGCGATCAATAACCTCGAGCTTCGTGGTATCCCCCGTGGCGTGTGACCACGTCTGGTCGAAGGCGGCCCACTCATCGCGGATGCCCTCGGCCGTGATGGCATCGCGCCTACCCGGGCGGAGTTCCATCGACGCCTTCCGCTCGTCCACCAGCTTCCGCCTCTCCTCCGCGTAATCCCGGCTCAGGAGCCGCTCGAAGGGGACGTCCACGAACTCGGGGTCCCCGTAGTAGAATTCGCGGTCCGCGTAGGCGAGCTTCATGCACTCCACCACGGTGTGGATGTAGTCGACGGAGTTGTGCCCCATCTTCGCCAGGTCGTAACCCTCCAGCAGACGCAGGGACTGGAGCAACACGGGCCCCTGAGTCCAGGAGGAGCACTTGTGCACAACCACATCGCCCCAGTCGGCGGAGACGGGGTCATCCACCCGGGCCGAGTATTTCGCAAAGTCCTCTTCCGTCAGCAGCGCCGTGTGCTCCCGTCCGGTGGCGTCGCGGACCGGCATGTTGCGGGCGAATTCCACGATGTCCGCCGCGATGTCGCCGCGGTAGAAGCGATCACAGGCGGCCCGCAGGCCGGCCTCCCGGCCTTTCGCAGCGGATTCCGCCTCCAGCAGCTTGCGGAAGGTGGCCGCCAGGTCGGGCTGCCGCCATATCTCGCCCACCTTTGGCGGGCGGCCCCGGGGCAGGTACTTGCGCGCCGAAGACGGCCACTCTTCGTTGAATCTCTTCGCGTGGCCGGCGATGGTCTGCTGCAGGCTGTCGCCGACGGGGAACCCGTCCTCGGCCAGTTCCAGTGCAGGCGTCAGCACGTCCGCCAAACTCACCGTGCCGAACTGTTCCAGTGCCGTGGTCCACGTGGCCGGGCCCGGGGGCACAAGCGCCCCCAGGTAACCGTCTCCGGGAATGGCGCGGTCGACGCCCATCGACCTGTAGGCCCCGATGGTGGCTTCAGCAGGGGCGGTGCCATTGCCGCTGATGGCGCGAACGTTGTCCGAACCACCCGCGCAGAACAACACCGGCACTTCTCCGCCGACTCCGTTCTGGTGAGGTTCGACGACGGTGAGCGCGAAGGCGGTGGCCGCGGCCGCGTCCACGGCGTTCCCACCCGAGCGAAGCACATGCACGCCGGCCTCGGCGGCCAGATAGTGCCCGGCCGCAACGATGCCGCGTGTACCCATGATCACGGGACGTCCGCCACGGTGAGTCGTAGAAGCACGCATGGGACTTCTCGGGGACTGATGGGGGTATCAGAATTGAGTCGGCTCGAGGTCGTCGGACGAAGGCAGATAGAAAAGCAGCACCACGGCCGTCTCGACGCTCACCATCCACAGCAGCAGCACCGTCCCCAGCAACAAGGCACTTACGAACGCCAAAGCGACGAGCATGTCCGCGAACGCGGCGAAGAGAACCTGCCGGCGGAACCACTCCCGCAGGGCCGGCTCACCAGGTCCCTCTCCGCCCTCGACGGCCGCCGGTGGACCTCCGATGAGAAGATGCCAGACGACAAGCAGCACCATCACCGCCACCCCCACCGCGGGCAGGAGCACCGATCTGGCCACGGGCAGCGGCCAGTCCAGGAACCCGTTCCAGTTGAGCAGAGAGGCGCCCTGCGAGCGCGCCAGAAAGTAGCCAGCCCCGCTGAGCACGAGGCCGCTGATGAGAACCGCGAGCCACACCACTCGCGCGCTCAGCAGGTATCTCTCCGTCTGGTCGCTCATCGCAGACTCCGCTCGGGGGATGCGGCGTCCAATCTTTACCGGCCCGCGGCTTCAGGTCAGCCGGCCGGCCCACTTGATGCACTCCAGCACGTGGCTGAGGAACCAGTCCTCCTCCCACAGCTCCGGTGGATGACCCAGGCCAGTGTAGATGACCCGGCCCTCGCCGTAATCGTGATACCAGCCCAGGGCGTAGTCGTCGTCACCGCGGGTGCCCTTCGAGACATCCACCGAACTGTTATCCAGACTCATCAGGACGTTGGTCTTGTCCCGCACCCAGTTCTTGAAGGTGTATATCTCGTCGTAGACCTCGAATGACTCGCCCAGCATGGCTGTGGCGGGATGCTCCGTGTCTTCAACGTTGACGGTGACCCGCTGGGTCCAGGGATGCCCGGCGAAGTATCCGCCGATGAGTTCGCCGTACTCGGGCCATTCGTAGAAGGTATCGGTGGCGTTGTGGATGCCCACGAGGCCCTTGCCGCAGCGGACGAAGTCCAGCAGCGCCCGTTTCTGGTCCTCATCCCACGGCAGCTCGCCCGTGGTGGCGAGTACCAGCACGTCGTACTTCTGAAGTTCGTCCGCAGTCATGAGGCGGCTTCGCGCCGTGGTTACCGTCTCGAACAAGCCCGACGCCTGCCCCATCTTCTTGACGGCGACCTCGGCGTGGGGCAGGTAGGCGTGCTCGAAACCCTCGGAATGCCGGGACATCAGGACTCGCATGGCCCATCTCTCCTCTCGCGCAATGTTGATCTCAGAGACCAAGTTCGTCGGAAACGTCCTTCATGGCGTCGAGAACGACGCCCACGTGCTCCTCCAGCGGGACGCCCAGTTCCTCGGCGCCTTGCTCTATCAGCGACCGGTCGACCCCGGCCGCAAAGCGGTTCTCGTCCCATTTTTTCATCACCGATTCGACACTCACGTCCTCCAGTTTCTTCGACGGTCGCACGAGCGCGACGGCCACGACGAGGCCGGTCAGCTCGTCAACCGCGAATATCGCCTTCTTCATCAGTGTGTCGCGCTCCGTTCCGGTATGTTCGGCGTGGGCCAGCACGCCCTGCGCCAGCTCCTCCGGCCAGTCCCTCTCCCGGACGAGGTCTGCCCCAACGTAGGGGTGCTCGTCCATGTCGGGATGCTTCTCGTAATCGAAATCGTGCAGCAAGCCCACCACGCCCCAACGGTCAGCGTCCTCACCGAACCGGTCGGCGTAGGCGCGCATGGCGGCCTCGACGGCGTAAGCGTGCTTGCGCAGATTCTTATTCTTCGTCCATTCGTGCAGCAGCTCAAGCGCCTCTTCACGGGTTGGCCAGGCCATGTGTGGTCCCTCCTCGTAGGGCTCGACCGGAGTTGAACGACCCATTTTAGAACCAATACCCTCTGGCGCAAAGGCGCGAAACACGATTTGCGGAACGGCGCAGGGTCGGGTACCATGGTTGAAGAGGACCAATTGGCGCCGGCCAGAGGTGGATAGTCCTGCTACGCGTGGCCGTAACAAACACGTCGAGCATCGTTTATACATAGGATAGGGCCAGAAGCGGATGCCTCCCCCGCCTGAGCAGCCGATGGCCGATATCGAGCAAGCACCGATACACGTGGCGGGCCGCTACTGCGAGGTTGACTCCCTGGCGGCCTGCGTCCACGCCGCTCTCTCCTACTGGGACCGCTCCGTCCCGTACGACTACGTGGCCGGCCTCTCCGGCGCCGCGTTCTCCCCCGGCATGCCGAGCAACTGCGTCTGCGCGGCCTGCCGCGCCAACCACGGCCCCGACATCCGCCTGGAGTTCATGGGATACGCCCTGGGGTTCTCCGTGGAGAGCGCCCCGGTGCCGGCCCCTCCGGATGGCGAAGATTTCGGCGAACGGGCACGTCGGGCCGGCCAGGACGGCGCGGTAATCCTCTGTTCCTCTTGGCCGTGCTGGAGCATCCTGACTGAGTGGAGCGACGACCCGTCGCAGCTCTCACTGGTCCCACCGTCCGGCCTGGACCATCCCTGCGTTGTCAGAAGCGATTCCCGCCTGCATATCCTCCGTCAGGCCGACAAGTGCCTCACCCCCTGCGAGGCGTTTCGGGCCGGGCTGCGGTTCGCCGCGGACGTGGCCTGCGACCAGTTGGACGTGGACGGATGGGTTTACGGCGGCAAGCCGTACGATGCATGGCTGCGGCAGTTGGACAGTGCCAGTTTCTGCCCGCTCGGCAGCGCGGACGGCTGGGAGTGCGCCGAGCGGCTGGGCACGCGGGCGGTCGAGGCTCACCTCTCGGCGGTCCGCTTCCTGAACAGGGTGCACAGGTTCCCGGCGGCCGTTCCCCACGCCGACGACCTCAACGCCGCCACCCGGGCCTACGCCGCCATCGCGGCGCGGCTGGCCCCCTACAGGAACGGCTGTCACCTGCACCAGATATGCGAACGACCCGACAAGCGGGAGAGCTATAAGCGCGCCGTCAAAAAGGCGCGCGAACTGCACCGCCGCGCCGCCGAGCACCTCGCCCGCGTCCGGGATTCCCTCTGAGAACGGGCCCCTCCGCCCAGGGTTATTCAGCAATCGCCTCGAGGGGCCCGGCTTGCATTGGTTGCGGCGCGAGACCGAGCGGCAGACGCCCGGCGCACTACGCGGAGGGTCGGAGATGCTTCACCCGCTCAGCCCAGTGGGTTCAGCATGACATTCTCACGGCGTTAGCCTGTGCCTGAACCAACCGGCCCCCAAAGAGAAGCTGGCGGATGTAACGAAGCGGCAACAACTGAATGACCCTGCCTCTCCGCCCCTCGACCTTGCCCCGCGCCGGTCCGATGGATAGGATGTTCTGTCCTGTCCCACAGGTCCGAAGGAGGCCGTCCATGACCGGCAAAGAAAGGATTCAGCAGGCACTTTCCCACGCGGAGCCGGACCGGGTGCCGATGGACTTCGGCGCCACCGCCACAACCGGCATCGCTGCCAGCGTCGTCTATCGCCTGCGGAAGGCGCTCGGCCTCAACGGCCCGGTCAAGGTCACGGAACCCTACCAGATGCTGGGGGAAGTGGACGAAGACCTGCGGCGAGAACTGGGCATCGACGCCGTCGGCGTGAACACGAGCAAGAACATGTTCGGCTTCCGCAACGAGAACTGGAAGCCGTGGACGCTCTTCGACGGCACGCCGGTGCTGGTACCCGGCAAGTTCAACACGGAGCCGGACGAGAACGGGGACATACTGATGTATCCGGAAGGCGACCGCTCCGTGCCGCCGAGCGCCCGCATGCCGGAAGGCGGGTTCTACTTCGACTCCATCGTGCGCCAGCCGCCCATCGACGAGGACGAACTGGACGTCGAGGACAACCTCGAGGAGTTCGGCCCCATCTCTGAGGAGGAGCTGGACCACCTGCGGAAGGAAACCGAACGACTCAAGGACACCGGCGCGGCGCTGGTGGGCAACTTCGCCGACACGGGCTTCGGCGACATCGCCCTCGTGCCGGCGCCCTTCCTGAAGCACCCTAAAGGCATCCGCGACGTCGAGGAGTGGTACGTCTCAACCGTGACCCGCCGGGAATACGTGCGCAGGGTCTTCGAAGGTCAATGCGAGGCGGCCCTGGAGAACCTGCCCAGGATCCACGAGGTGGTTGGTGAGGACATCGACGTG
>JAWODG010000033.1:0-6099 GCA_046483385.1 Candidatus Brocadiia bacterium
TTAGAGCATATTTTTCTAATCCAGCTGATCCATTACTTAGAAATTGTGCTTGGCGAGCTGTAGTTGATGTTAATTTTTTAGGTGAAGATTTTAATCAAGAATATAGTTTAGAGATGATCGGCACCACGAGCGGTTACGATACCGACTGCAACGTAGGCAACATCGGCTGCATCATGGGCGTCAAACTGGGCCTGGACGGCATTGACGCGGGGCCCGACTGGCGCGGGCCGGTGGCCGACCGGATGTACCTGCCCAGCGCCGACGGCGGGCGGGTCGTCACAGACGCCGTCCGCGAGGCAGACGCCGTCGTGTGCGCGGCCTGTGCCCTGAACGGCGAGGACTGCGAAGCGCCCAAAGGCAGGGCCCGCTACCACTTCGAGCGCCCCGGAAGCGTGCAGGGCTTCGTGCCGGAAGACAGCCCCGAGTGCCGCGGCACGGCGCGCGTTGAGAACGCCACGGGCCACAGCGAGAAGGGCACGCGCAGCCTGGCCGTCCACTACAGCGCCGTGGCGCCCGGCCGCCCCGCGCGTGTGGGGACGGCCACCTTCCTGCCGCCCGACCGGCTGGAGACGCGCGGCGGTTACGGCCTGATGGCCAGCCCGACGCTCCACCCGGGCCAGACGCTGCGTGGTCGGCTGAGCCTGGGGGACGGAGCCAAAGGCGACGTGACCTGCGCAGTCCATGTGCGCGCATACAGTGAGGATAACGAGCCCCGGGTTTTCCGGGGGCCGGTGCGCGACCTGGCGCCGGGAGCGGATTGGGAGTTCGAATGGACGGTCGAGGTGCCCGGGGGCATGACCATCATGGAGGTGGGCGTCGAAGTCAGCTCTGAGGGCCGCGCGGATGGCACGCTGCATCTGGACTGGCTGGACTGGGACGGGACACCGGAGGTGGTTTTGGGACCGCCGGAGTGTAACTCCACTGCCTGGCAGAGGGCGTGGGTGGACGCCGCGGACAGGAGTACGTTCCGGGACGAGCCCCTGCCATACCGCGTGACGCAGAACGAGGGGCGCGGCATGCTGATTCAGGGCACGCGCGAATGGTCCGGCTACCGGGCCGAAACCAGCGTGCGGGCGCACATGGCGGACGCGGTCGGGCTGGCGGCCTGCGTGCAGGGGCTGCGCCGCTACTACGCGCTGCTGCTGCACCGCGGCGGCAGGGTTGAACTTGTCCGCGTGCTGGACGGCGAGACGGTCCTGGATTCAGCGGAGATGGACTGGCAGTTCGACATGGAGTATCACCTTGTCATGACCGTCCAGGACGGGACCATCTCGTGCGAGGTGGGCGGAGAGGCCCGTCTGGAGGCACGCGACGAGGCCCTGCGGTCCGGAGCCGTCGGCCTGGTGTGCGAGGAGGGGACAGCCGAGTTCGGACCCGTGACGGTGGCCCCGGGCTGAACCGCGGGAAGTGAGGGGGGCAGGGAGCGGATGCAGCAGGAGGAGGTGGTCGCCGGCGTCATTTCAGCCGTCCGGCGTGTCCTTCTGGTCAGTCGCCTGCGTCGTGGTCGGCCAGCAATCCGCCCAGAGCCTTGCGGAGCTGCCGGGGCGTGAAAGGCTTCTTGAGGAAGCCGTCCGGTTTCTCCTGATCGAAGCGGTCCCCGATCTCGGGTTCGTTATAACCGCTGGCCAGAAGGACGGGAAGGCCGGGTTGGATCCGGCGCAGCCGCTCCAGCGCTTCCGGTCCCTCCATGCCGGGCATCGTCATGTCCAGCAACACGGCGACGATCCGATGCCCGTGCTCCGTCAAGAGGGCGATGGCTTCGCTCGCGTCAGCCGCCGGCAAGGTATCGTAGCCAATCTTGTGGAGCATCTGCATCGTGACTTCCCGGACGCTGTCCTGATCGTCCACCACCATGACCGTGCCCGGTGCCGCCTGCGGGGTTTCTTCCGGGGCAGTCGTGGGGCCCGAGGCCACGGTTTCCTCTGCCGGGAAGAGGATTTCGAAAGTGGCTCCCTCGCCCGGATTGCTTTCGACCCGTATGGATCCGTTGTGTCCTCGCACGATGCCCAGCAGCGCGGCCAGCCCGAGTCCGCGGCCGGTGAACTTGGTGGAGAAGAAGGGATCGAATATCTGCTCCACAGTCTCTGCATCCATACCGCAGCCGGTGTCCGAGACGCGCAGCAGGACATAGCTTTCGGCGTCGGTTCGGCCCTGCAGATATGCCCGGGTGAAAAAGTCGGCGTCCGGGCAGGCCGCTCTGGCCTCGACGCGGACGACGCCGTCGGCGTCTCCGATGGCCTCCGACGCGTTGGTCACCAGATTGAGTATGGTCTGCTTTATCTGCGCGGGGTCGCCCTGGAGGGGCGGCACGTCACCGTCCAGGTCGAATTCCAGGATCACTTGCGGGCCGACGGCGGCCTCGAGCAGGCCCTCCATTTCTCCCACGAGGCGCGAGAGATGGATGGGTTCGAGTCTGAGCTGGCCCTTCCCCGAGTAGGCCAGCATCTGCGCGGCCAGTTCGGCGGCGTGGCGTGCGGATTCCTGGATTCGCTCCACGCTGTAGACGGCGGGGGAGTCTTCCGGCAGGTCCATCAGCGCCAGGCTGGCGTTGCCGAGGATTCCGGTCAGCAGGTTGTTGAAATCATGCGCCACGCCGCCGGCCAGAATGCCCAGGCTCTCCAGTTTCTGGGCCTGTCGCATCCGTGTCTCCAGCCGTTTGCGTTCGGTGATGTCGCGACCCACCAGGGAGAGGGCCTGCACCTGTCCGCCCCGGCCGACGATGGGAGACAGTGTGAAAGAGACTATCCTCTCGGTGTCATCCTTGCATACCACGCGGGCCTCCTGGTTGACTACGCTTTCGCCGGACCTTGCGCGCGCCAGTATGTCGCGATGGTTCGCCAGTCGGTCGGGTGGGACCAACAATTCCACGGGCTGTCCCCGGACCTCGTCAGCGGTGTAGCCGGTGAGTTTTTCGGCCCCCCGGTTCCAGCTCAGAATCTCGCCTTCCACGGTCATGCCGATGATGGCGTCGTCGCTGGCCAGCACGATGGAGGCCCAGTGGGCCAGCAAGTCCTCCATGGTCCGGCGGTCCGCCTCCCAGTTCTGAATACCGACCACGGCGACAACGCGGCCTTCGGCGTCCTTGACGGGTATCTTGTCGAAGCGCCGCGCCCCGCCCACGGTGGACTCGTCGCCGGGTATCGGCTCCACGTAACTGCGCGGTTCTCCGTCCTCGATGATCGCCAGGTCGTCTTCGCGGCACCGCTCGGCTGTTTCCGGATCGTCCGGGTAGAGGAAGCGGTCGGTCTTGCCAACGATGTCCTCCGGCTCCATTCCGTGAGCCTCGGCAGCCGCTCGATTGACGTAAATGAACCGCAAATCTCGGTCTTTGATGAATACCCGCTCGGGCAGCCTGTCCAGCAGTTCCTGCACGTCGCCTGCAGTCTTGCGGAGCGCTTCCTCGGCCTGCTTGCGGGGCGTGATGTCGCGCGCCAGACCTACGATCGAGACCGCGCGACCCTCCTCATCCCGCAGTGTGCGGCGGCTGTCGCCGATCCATATGTAGTGGCCGTCCTTGTGCCGATAGCGGTATTCCAGGGGCGGCTCGGTGCCGGTCGTCACAAGGTGACGGGTTGACGCGCGCACCCGCCTGAGGTCGTCGGGGTGCACCCGGGCGAAGTGGCCCTCCAGTCCGCCCGTCCTTATCTCCTCCGCCGTCAAGCCGAAGACCTCCTTCGCCGACGGGCTAACGTAGTCGTACTCCTCGGTCATCAGATCGTACTTGAAGGCGACGTCCCTTATGGTCTCCAGCACCGTGCGGAACCGCTTCTCGGTCTCGCGCAGCTCGGTCTCGGCGCGCTTCCGTGCCGTTATGTCCCGGGCGATGGCGGATATGCCGGTGACCTCCCCTTCCGGACCGACTATGGGCGAGAGGGTCAGGGAGACCTCGACCTCCTCCCCCTCGGCGCTTTGGTGGGTGGTCTCGTGATGCCGGACGCTCTGCCCCTGCGCGGCGCGGGCCAGCGCCTCATCCGTTTCGGCGCTCTCGTCGGGCGGGGCCAGAAAATCAAGCGGTCGCTCCACCGCTTCAGAAGCCGGATAGCCGTAGAGCCTCTCGGCACCGGGGTTCCAGCTCAGAATCGTGCCGTCCAGCGCAAGCCCGATCACCGCGTCGTCGGAGGAGGCGATCAGGGAGGCCCAGTGGCAGAGCACCTCCCCCAGTTGCTGGTGCAGTTCCGGCCAGCTCCAGATGCCCACGAGGCCGACCGGCCGGCCGTCGTCGTCGTAGAACGGAATCTTAACCAGGCGACGGAGGCTGGTGCCGTCCAGTGCGTCGTTCCGCTGCTCGGTCTCCATCACCGTCGGCTGTCCGCCCTGCAAAACAGCCCGGTCTTCGGCCTGGAACTGCTCGGCTGTTTCGGGTTCGTAGAAGTCGAAGTCGGTCTTGCCTACGATCTCGTTCTGCTCGATCCCCAGCCAGTCGGTGTAGGCCTTGTGTGCATAGAGGTAAGTCAGGTCACTGTCTTTGATCCAGACTTTGTCGATGAGGCTGGAGAAGAGCGGCCTGATGTTCGTGGCGCTCTCGCGCAGGGCCTTCTCGGTGTTCTTGCGAGCGGTGATGTCGCGGCCCGTAACCGATATGGCCATCACGCCGCCGTCGGGTCCCGTAATCGGTGAGATGGACAGGGCCACATAGACCAGTTCAGCACCCCACTTGCGGAATGGCACCTCCAGGTCCCTTACCGCGTGGCCTTCGGCGGCACGGGCTATGTTCTCCTCCAGCTCCTCACGGGCCTCAGGTTCCACAAGTTCGGTGACGGGCAGCCCCACAATCTCCCCGGCGCCCATACCAAAGATGTCCTCCGCGCCGGGATTGCAGTTCAGCACGGTGCCGCTGCAGCTCAGCCCGATGATGGCGTCCTCGGAGGAATTGACGACGCTGTTCCACTGGGCGAGCCTCGCGGCGGCGGCCCTCTGGGCGGTGACGTCTGTAACAATCACCAGCAGGCCCGTTACCTCTCCGTCGGCGTCGACTGTGGGAACCTTGCGGACTTCCAGCCGTTTGTGCCTGCCATCCCCATATTCGTCCGTCAGTGTGTAGGTTTGGCCTTCGCCGCTCTGGAGGACCTCCTTGTCTTTGGCCTGGAAACGCTCGGCCAACTCGGGCGGCCAGAAGTCGAAATCCGTCTTGCCCACGGCCCCTTCCGGCGTGGTGCCCATAATCTCCGCCTGGGTCTGGTTGACCCAGATGAAACGCAGTTGTTTGTCCTTGTGGAGTATCCTGGTTGGGGTCTGGCTGAGCTGGGACGGCGGCTCGGAAGGGAATCCCTCCAGTTCGGCCTCCGCTTCCTTGCGCCCGGTGATGTCCCGCAGTGCACCCACGATAGCCTTCGGCTCGCCGGCCGCGTCGCGCAGCAGTTGCCGGTTGTCGCTGACCCAGACGGTTCGGCCGTCTTTCGTCCGCACGCAGTACTCGATTCGCGGCTCCCGACGAGGTCTGCGGCGGTCCTCCACCAGGTGCCGGGTCAGACGCGCGATCCGGTCCGCGTCCTGGTGGCTCACCCGTTCGAGGAAGCCGCCGGGGCCCATGCTCATAAGCTCGTGGGTGGAGTAGCCCAGCAGATCCTCCGCCGAGGGGCTTACGTAGCTGAACTCCCGGCTCTCCAGGTCGATCTGGTAGACCACGTCCCGCACACTCTCCAGCACGGACCGAAAGCGTCGCTGGGTCTCGACCACGGTACGTTCCATCTGCCGGTAGGCCGTCACGTCGCGGGCTATCACCGAGACGCCGTCTACCTCACCTTGGGCCGAGAATATGGGCGAGAGGGTCAAATCCGTTTCGATCTCCCGTCCCTCGCGGGTTACCTGCGTCGTCTGGTGGTTGGTCACTGAGCGCCCGTCCTGCACGCGGCCGAGGATCTCTCTCATTTCCTCCTGAAACCGCGGGGCGACCATGGACAGGAAGCTGCACCCGCGTGCCTTCCTGGAGGAGTAGCCGAATGTCTTCTCGGCGCCGGGGTTCCAACTGACCACCGTGCCGTCGGAGGTGAGCGCCATGACGGCGTCTTCGGTGGCTTCGATGACGGCCGCCCAGTGGGGCAGCAAGGCCTCGGGGCGGCGGTCCGTCACATCGACGTTCGCCACCAGCAGGCCCTGCAC
>JAWODG010000038.1:0-18321 GCA_046483385.1 Candidatus Brocadiia bacterium
GGCGAACCCGCGCGGGCGGCAGGGATGCCGGCGCTACAAAAGCCGCACGGTCATGGGCATCCACTGTAGCGCCACCTTCCAGGTGGCCACCCGCGGGCATCCTTGCCCGCGGGATTTGCCTTCTGCGCAATGCAGCAGTCAACCGTAAACAGATAATTGAATGACCCTGGTTGACCTCCCGTGCAGATTGACGCCTATCGCCGTGTGGGTTAGCATGAGGGTTCGCCTTCCGGCTGCCGGGAATCTACCATGCGGATCAAGCTCAGGACACGCGTCTTTCTTTACTTCGTGCTGGTCGTCGCGCTGTTCGGCGCGCTGTGCGGAGTGATCGGGGGCATCGTACTGCACAGGACCACGCTGAACGAGGCGCAGCGCCGCGTCAGCCTGGACCTGCGGTCCGCCTGGAACTTGTTGGACGGCCGGATGGAGGAGATGAAGTCCGTTCTGGGCGTCATCGGAGCCGGCCCGCGGGTGCGGGCGATGTACGGCGGCGAACCGCCGGCGGCCTACCGTGCGGAATTCGAGACCATACGTCGTGAGAACGGCCTGGATTTTCTGACTTTTACGGACAACACCGGCACAGTTCTGCTGCGCACGCTTGAGCCCTATAACCGCGGCGACGACCTGTCAAGCGATCGCCTGGTCAGAACGGCCCTGCGAGGGGAGGAAGTCAGCGGCATAATGGTGCTCGGCCCGAACCGGTTGGAGCAGGAGGGCGGCGACCTGGAGGAGCGGGCCTACATGCGGTTCGAGGACACCCCGAAAGCCAAACCGCGCGCCGAGACGGAGGAGCGCTCCGGGATGGCCGTCGTCGTTGCCGTGCCCGCGCGTGACAAGACCCAGCAGATCGTCGGGACGGTCTGCGGTGGCATTCTGCTGAACCGCAACCACTCGTTGGTGGACCAGATCCGATCCGTCGTGTTCGAGGATCAGAAGTACGAGGGCCGGCATCTTGGCACGGTTACCGTCTTCCAGTGGGACGTGCGCGTGGCGACCAATGTGCGCAAGGCCAACGGCAACCGGGCCATCGGGACGCGGGTCAGCGAGGAGGTTTACGACCGCGTGCTGGAGAACGGCGAGAGCTGGTACGACCGGGCCTTCGTGGTGAACGACTGGTACATAAGCGCCTACGACCCGATCCGTGACGTGGACCACAAGGTCGTGGGCATTCTTTACGTCGGCGTGCTGGCGGAGAGGTACGACGACATGAAGCGTGAGCTGTGGTTCATCTACGGCGGGCTGTCGCTCGGGGCGGGGGTAGTCGCGATCATCATCGGGCTGGTCTTCTCCGGACGGCTCACCTCCGCGCTGCACAGGCTGGCGGAGGCCGCGGGCCGGCTGGAGGCCGGCGAATTGGACCACCGCGTGCCGGACCCGCCCACCAACGACGAGGTGCGGGACCTGACCCACGCGTTCAACACCATGGCGGACAGCCTGCGGGACCGTGAGGCCCGCCTGCGCGCGGCGAACGGGGAACTACAGCGGTTGAACGCCAACTACCTGGACATGCTCGGCTTCGTTTCCCATGAACTCAAGAACACACTCGGGACCATCTATACGGCCGCCCGCTCCCTGGACGCCGGCCTGGTGGGGGACCTCACCGAGGCCCAGAGCCGGATGGTCCGCAGCATACGCCGCAGCATCGACTCCGCCGTCGAGATGACCCGTCACTACCTGGACCTCTCCCGTATCGAGAAGGGGGAGCTGAAGGTGGAGAAAGCGGACATCGACCTCGTGGGGGATGTGGTGGAGCCGGTGTTGGGGGAACTGGACGAAGCCATAGGGGAAAAGGCCGTGAACGTCGAGCAAGACCTGCCCGACTCCCTGCCTCTGCGGGGTGATGCGGCCCTGCTGCGGGTGGTGTATAAGAATTTGCTGGATAACGCGTTGAAGTACGGGCGCGAAGGCGGCACAATAAAGTTGTCGCACGAGCAAAGCGACGGGACACACGTTCTGCACGTGTGGAACGAAGGGGAGGGCCTGGCCCCGGACGAGATCGAAGGCCTCTTCCGCAAGTTCGTGCGGTTCGACGAGGACGTGCGTCGCAAAGGCACGGGACTCGGCCTGTTCATCACCCGTGAGGTCATCGAGAAGCACGGTGGCCGAATCCGCGCCGAGTCCGAGGAAGGGGAATGGATAGACTTCATCTTTACTCTGCCGGCTGAGGACTGAACTGAAGAAGGAGGCACACCGTGGCCGCAATGAAGATCCTGTTGGTGGACGACGAGCCCGATTTCGTCGAGGTGACCCAGACACTGCTGGAGAGCCACGACTTTGACGTGGTGACCGCCTACAGCGGCGCCGAGGCCCGTGAAAAAGCACCCGAGGAGCAGCCCGACCTGATCATCCTCGACGTGATGATGGAGACACAGACGGAGGGCTTCGACGTGGCGCGCTGGCTGCGCGAGCGCGAAGACACCCAGGGCATACCCATCATCATGCTGACGGCGGTCAATCAGGAGGTGCCCTGGCGGTTCGAGCCGGACGAGATCTGGCTGCCCGTGGACACCTTCCTGGACAAGCCGGTCAGCCCCGAGCGCCTGCTGGCCGAAGTGCAGAAGGCGGTCAAGCACATCGAGGCGGAAGAGGAGTAAGCTCCCGCCGACGCCTTGCCGGGCCCCGGTCCGTGAGCGCAACGCCGGCCGGGGCCTCTGCTTTCGTGCCCCCCCGCATCAGCCCAGTTCCCCCGCTCTCGGACCTGAGGAATACCAGTTTCCGCCATGAGCCAACCCAACATACTCTACCTGCACTCCCACGATACCGGCCGCTACATCCAGCCGTACGGTTACGACATCCCGACCCCCAACCTGCAGAAGCTGGCCGAGCAGGGCATGCTGTTCCGCCGGGCCTTCTGCACCAATCCCACCTGCTCGCCCAGCCGCGCCAGCCTGCTGACCGGCCGCTGGCCGCATAACAACGGCATGGTGGGTCTGGCACATCGCGGCTTCCGCCTGAACGACTACGGGCACCACATCGTTCACACACTACGGGAAACCGGCTACTACTCCGCTCTCAGCGGGGTGCAGCACATCATCAGGTACGACCGGATCGACGAGATCGGATACGACGAGGTGCTGGGCGGAACCGACTGGGGCAACAGGGGCGCGGAGGACCTGGCGGCAGAGTTCCTGACGCAGGCGCCGTCCGAGCCGTTCTTCCTCTCGGTCGGCTTCGCCGACACCCACCGGACCTTCAGCGAGCCGGGCCCGGATGAGGACCCCGACTACTGCCGCCCACCAGAGCCCATGCCGGACACCCCGGAGACCCGGCGGGACATGGCCGGCTTCATGGCCGACGCCCGCATCCTTGACGCCCGGATGGGGGTAGTGCTGGACGCGCTGGAGAAGGGTGGGCTGGCGGACGACACGCTGGTCATCTGCACCACGGACCACGGCATCGCTTTCCCCCGCATGAAATGCAACCTGACCGAGGGCGGCATCGGCGTGTTCCTGATAATGCGCGGGCCCGGTGTGCCCGACGGCGAGGTGACCGATGGGCTGGTCTCCCACGTGGACATCTTCCCCACCGTTTGCCAGTATCTGGACATCGAGCCGCCCGACTGGCTGCAAGGCGTCTCTTTCCTGCCGCTGCTGCAAGGGGAGACGGACCAGGGGCGCGAGGAGGTGTTCGGGGAGGTCAACTACCACGCGGCCTACGAGCCGAAGCGATGCGTGCGTACCGAAAGATGGAAGTACATCCGGCGGTTCGACGACCGCGATTCGCCCGTGCTGCCCAACTGCGACGACAGCCCCACCAAGAGTCTGTGGATGGAGGCCGGCTGGGCCGACATGGCGCCGCCGCAGGAGGCCCTCTACGACCTGGTCTTCGACCCGCACGAGGCGCACAACTTGGTCGGCGCCCCGCGCGCTGAGGAGGCGCTGAAGGACATGCGCGCGCGGCTGCAACGCTACATGGTGGAGACCGACGATCCGCTGCTGGATGGCGAAGTACCCGCCCCGAAAGGCGCGCGGCTGAACGACCCGGACGGCGTCTCGCCAAATGAGGATACGTTTACGGTGGAATAGCCCGGAGGGAGTGCCGTGAGCCGACCGAACATTCTGTACATCCACTCGCACGACACGGGCCGTTACGTGCGGCCTCACGGCTGGGCCGGGCCGACGCCGCGCATCCAGCAATTGGCCGAGGAAGGCGTGGTCTTCCGACAGGCGTTCTGCACCAACCCCACCTGCTCGCCCAGCCGCGCCAGCCTGTTGACCGGCCGCTGGCCGCACAACAATGGCATGGTCGGGCTGGCCCACCGCGGGTTCCGGCTTAACGATTACGGACACCACGTAGTGCGCACCCTGCGCGAAGCCGGCTACTACTCGGCGCTTTCGGGAGCCCAGCACATCATCCCGGACGACGAGCGGGAGACCATCGGCTACGACGCGGGGCTCGGCGCGCCCGGCCCGAAGCACATAGACGCGGAGAATCTGGCGGCCGGCTGGCTGCGCGACGGTCCGCCGGAGCCGTTCTTCCTGTCCGTGGGCTTTCACGAGACGCACCGCACCTTCCCGGAGCCGGCCTGTGACTGTCCGGAGACGGACCCTCGCTACGTCCGGCCGCCCGAGCCCTTGCCGGACGCAGCCGAGACGCGCGGGGACATGGCCGCCTTCAACACGAAGGCCCGTGTGCTGGACCGCAAGATGGGCGTGGTCTTCGACGCGCTGAACGACGCCGGCCTGCGGGAGAACACACTGGTCATCTGCACCACGGACCACGGCCTCGCCTTCCCCCGGATGAAGTGCAACCTCGAGGACAGCGGCATCGGAGTGATGCTCATCGCCCGGGGGCCCGGCTTTCCGGCGGGCGGGGCGGTGGACGGCATGGTAAGTCACGTGGACATCTTTCCCACGCTCTGCGATTACCTTGGCATCGAGCCGCCGGACTGGCTGCAGGGGGTCTCCTTTATGCCGCTCGTGCGGGGCGAGGCGGAGCAGGTGCGCGAGGAGGTCTTCGCGGAGGTGAACTACCACGCCGCCTACGAGCCGATGCGCTGCGTGCGGACCCCGCGGTGGAAGTACATCCGCCGATTCTACGACCGGGAGTCGCCGGTGCTGCCCAACTGCGACGATAGTCCGAGCAAGGAGTTGTGGCTGCGCGACGGCTGGGACCAGATGGCCCCGCCGCAGGAGGCCCTCTATGATCTGGTGTTCGACCCGCACGAGACGGACAACCTCTGCGGCGACCCCCGCGCCGCCGATGCGCTGACGGACATGCGCGCCCGGCTGGAGCGCTGGATGGTGGAGACAGAGGACCCGCTGCTGGAGGGCGACGTGCCCGCCCCCAGGGGTGCTCAGGTCAACGATCCGGACGCCCGTTCCCACCGCGAACCGCCGATGACCATCTGAAATCCATACGAAGGTGCGAGCATGCGCATTGCGGTCCGCTGCGGCGAGGACGTGGGTGAGTTCCGCCACTTCTGGCGGAGCACCGGGTTCACCCCCGCCAAACGCCTGCTGGACGCCGACATGCAGCAGGCGCTGGCTCACGTGGGAGGTTTGCCCCACGGTGGCATCCGCCACGTCCGCATACACTACCTGCTGGACCTCGTCGGCGTGGCCGGCCTCGGCTCGGGTGCGCCCGATTACGACTGGAGGCGTCTGGATGAGGGCCTGGACGTGCTCGTCCGCAACGGGCTCAGGCCCTTCTTCGAGCTGATGGGCAACCCGTCGGGCCGCTTTGACGACTTCTGCGACGACGCCCAGCTCCACGCCTGGAAAGACCTCGTGCGCGAGCTGGCGCTCCACCTGATGAAACGCTACGGGCGTGAGGAGGTCGAGAGCTGGTACTTCGAGTCGTGGAACGAGCCGGATGTCGGCTGGTGGCACCAGTGGCCGGCGGACGAGCAGTCCCACTGCAACTACTACGATGCCTCCTCGGAAGGGCTGCGGGAGGCGAACCCGAACCTGACCTTCGGCGGGCCCGGCACCTGCCGCACCCTGTCCAGCCTGTTCTGCAACTTCCTCGAGCACTGCGATTCGGGAACGAACTACTTCACCGGCGAGACCGGCGTCCGACTCGACTTCGTCTCCGTGCACGAGAAGGGCGTGCGCTCGTGTCCCGAGGACCTGACCCCGGACAGCCGCGGCATCAGCGAGCGGGAGGCGCGCATCGTGCGCTATATCCGCGACAACCACCCCCGGTTGGCCGACCTGCCCTTCATGAACAACGAGTGCGACCCTCAGACCGGCTGGGGCGACATACACACGTGGCGGGCGCGGCCCTATTACGCCGCCATGGTGGCAAAGATCATCGACCAGCACCTGCGGCTGCTCATCGATGGCATGGACGTGAACTACGGGCTGCTCAGCAACGACAACGGCTTCATCGGCACGTGGGGCAACCGCACGCTGGTCACGCGATTCGGCGACGAGAACGAGTGCGAAATCATCAAGAAGCCCGTGCTCAACGCCATGGCGTTGCTGGCCATGCTGGGCGACCGACGATGCGCCGTCTCCGCGCCGGAGGAGGGCGGTCAGGTGGGTGCGATTGCCACCCGGCAGGGAGATGAGCAGATCGCCGTGCTGGTCTCCAACAGTGCGGATGGGATAACGTCATCCGGCTCGGAGCGCATTGTGCTCTCGCTGGCCGATCTGCCGTTCAAGGAAGGTATGCTGACGCATTACCGCATCGACGCTGAGCACGGCAACCCGTTCGCCGTTTGGGAAGAGCATGGTGCACCGCGGCAGCCGTCGCCGGAACTCTTTGACGAGATGCGACACCACGCGGAACCGGCACTATGTGAGAGACGGCGCGTGGTGAGGACCGAGGGCAACCGCCTGCCGCTGGTCTTCGACCTGCCGCGGCCCGGCGTCAGCCTGTTCGTGTTGTCCGCGCGGCCGCAGTGCGGTCCGGGTCGCCCCGCCGGGCTCTGGGCGGAACGGTATCCCGGCCTGACCGGCGGGGAGAATGTGATGCTGCGCTGGGATGGTCTGCCGTGCCGCACGCTGCGCACGTGGGAGGTGCTCAGCGGTGAATCGGAGGAAGGACCTTTCGAGCGCCTGAACGAGGCAGACATCCTGTCCACCGCCTGGCTGCACGCCGGGCCCCGGGGAGGGGAGCGCTACTACAAGGTCCGCGCCGTGAACCTCTGGGGACGAACCGGCAAGCCTTCGCCCGCCGTCAAGGCGTAGTCTGTGCTTTGGCGCTTTTTGCCTTTCTTCGTGTCCTTCGTGGTAGATAGATGTGGTGGCAGAAGGGCTCAGCGGAACAGGCGCGGGGCGAAGTCGCGGAGGCATTTGCGCCAGACCTGCCATTCGTGGGCCCCGTCGCACTCGAACCAGACGTGTTCGATGCCCGTCTCCTCCAGCCGTTGGTGCATCTGCTGGGCGCCTTCGAAACGGCTGTCCTGCCGTCCCGACCCCACCCAGAGGAGATCGAGCCGTTCGGTGGCTTCTTCCGGGTCGGACAGCGCGCCGCCGTAGGAGGTGGCCGGATCGAAGTTCCTGCCGCCACCGCTGAAGGCACCCACCGAGCCGAACACGTCCAGGTGGCCGAGTCCGATTCTGAGCGCCTGACCCGCACCCATCGAGAGCCCGGCTATGGCGCGACTGCGCCGGTCGGCCATCGTGCGGTACCGCTCATCTATGCGGGGCACCAGCTCCTCGACGACGACCTGTTCGAAGGCGTTGTCCTCCCGCGAGGGGCGGCCCGGGTTGTCCGACCCGGCGCGCGCGGCGTAGCCGTTGGCCATCACCACCAGCATAGGCACCGCGAAGTCGTCGGCGAGGAGGTTGTCCATGATGTAGTTGGCCTTCCCCTGCCACGACCAGCACCGTTCGCTCTCCCCGGCGCCGTGCTGCAGGTGGAGCACCGGATAGTCGGCGTCGCCGTCGTCGTAGCCCGGGGGCGTGTAAACGATGACGCGGCGCAGCGTGTCGGTGATGCGCGAGTGGTAGCGGTGTAGCCGCAGTTCGCCGTGGGGGACGTCCTTCGGGTCGTAGAAATCGAGTTCGGGGTCGGGCACGTCCGCGCCGTTGACCACCTGCCCCCATCCCCAGTAGACCTCGGCATGCGGATGCAGGCAACGGGCGCCGTCCACGCAATACTCGTAGTAGTGGAAGCCGGGCCGGACCGGGCCGATAGTGACCGTCCAGACGCCTTCGTCGCCTTTCTCCATGTCGTAAGGGCCGGCCCCGAGGCCGTTGTCGTCGCCGCGAGGCACCACCTGCACGGAGGCGGCTTCGGGCGCTTCCAGACGGAACGTGACGCGGCCGTCCGGGTGGACGGTCGGCTCGGGCTGTGTCTGCGCGGAGGTGATACCCCCGGCGTTCAACGTGCGATGCTCTTCGTTCACGGCGGCCTCCGTGATGGAAAAGGTTATGCGGCGGCAAGCAGCGGTTCAGCTTTCGTGGGCTATTCGCAGGCGGTTGCTGGCCCGTGCCAGCGCCGCTTTCGCGCGGGCCATGTCGATCTCCTCCGCGCTCTTGCGAAGGCGTTCCTCCGCTCGCTCGCGCGCCGCCTGGGCTCGGTCCACGTCTATTTCGCAGGCGCGCTCGGCTGAGTCGGCCAGAACGGTGACGCGGTCTTCCAGCACCTCGGCGAAGCCGCCGCTTGTGGCAAGGTCAACTGAGCTGCCGGGCAAGTCCACCCGGATGCGCCCGATTTGCATGGTGCAGACCATGGGGATGTGGTCGGGCAGCACACCGAGTTCGCCGTTCTCGGCGGGCAGCAGCACGTGCTCGACGTCGTCGGCCTCGAGCACGGTCTTCTCTGGGGTGATGATGCGTATGTGCACGCCCGGCCCTCTCAGCTTTCCAGTTCTTTGGCTTTGCGCTGTGCGTCCTCGAAGGTGCCGACCATGTAGAACGCCTGCTCGGGCAGGTCGTCGCCGCGGCCTTCGATGATGGCCTCGAAGCCCTCGATGGCGTCGTCACGGTCCACGTAAACGCCCTCCATGCCGGTGAACTGCTCGGCAACGAAGAACGGCTGGCTCAGGTAGTTGCGGATGCGCCGTGCCCGGCGCACGGTGACCTTGTCCTCCGGGCTCAGCTCGTCCATGCCCAGGATGGCGATGATGTCCTGCAGGTCCTTGAAGCGCTGGAGGATCTGCTTGGTCTCCTGCGCCACCTCGTAGTGGTGGCGGCCGATGACGCGGGGCTCCAGCACGCGCGAGGTCGAAAGCAGCGGGTCCACGGCGGGGTAGAGGCCCTGCGAGGCCAGTTCGCGCGTCAGGAAGATGGTGGCATCCAGGTGGGCGTAGGTTGCCGCCGGGGCGGGGTCGGTGAAGTCGTCGGCGGGCACGTAGATGGCCTGCACGCTGGTGATGGAGCCCGTCTTTGTGCTTGTGATGCGCTCCTGCAGCTCACCCATCTCGCTGCCCAGGGTGGGCTGGTATCCCACGGCGGACGGCAGGCGGCCCAGAAGGGCGCTGACCTCGCTGCCGGCCTGCACGAACCGGAAGATGTTGTCCACGAAGTGCAGCACGTCCCCCCCAGTCTGCTCGCGGAAGTACTCCGCCACCGAGAGGGCGGCCAGGCCGACGCGGAACCGGGCGCCGGGCGGCTCATTCATCTGCCCGTAGATCAGGGAGCAGCGTTCGAGCACGCCGCTCTCTTTCATCTCGAGCCACAGTTCGTTGCCCTCGCGGGTGCGTTCGCCGACGCCGCTGAAGACGCTGCGGCCGCCGTGCTCGATGGCGATGTTGCGTATCAGCTCGCGCTGCAGGACCGTCTTCCCGCATCCGGCCCCGCCGATGGCCCCGATCTTGCCGCCCTTGGGGAAGGGGATGAGGAAGTCGATGACCTTCAGCCCCGTCTCCAGGAGCGTGGTCTCGACCGACTGGTCCTCGAGGGGCGGCGCGGGACGGTGGATGGGCCAGCGCTCCTCGGCCTCGATGGGGCCGAGTTCGTCGATGGGCTGGCCGGCCACGTCCATGATGCGGCCCAGGGTGGCGTCTCCCACGGGCACGGTGATGGGGTCGCCGGTGTCCATGGCCTTCTGGCCGCGCAGCAGGCCGTCGGTGGGCGCCATGGCGACCGCCCGCACGACGTTGTCGCCCAGGTGCTGGGCCACCTCGAGCGTCAGCGTCTCGTCGCCGTCCCGCTCGATTTCCACCGCATTGTAGAGGGCGGGCAGTTCCTCGGGTGGGAACTCGATGTCCACCACGGGTCCGATTATCTGGACGACTGTTCCTTCGGCCGGCATTGTGTCACCTTGCGTTGCTGTCTATGTAATGGCTCCGGCTCCGCCGACCACGTCCAGCAGCTCCCTGGTGATGCTTTCCTGGCGGAGGCGGTTCATCTGCAGTGTCAGTTCCTCGACCATCTCTTCGGCGTTGTCGGTGGCGTTGTCCATGGCCATCATGCGGGCACCATGTTCGCTCGCCTGCGATTCCAGCAGCGCGCGATAGACCTGCATGCTCAGGTTGTGCTCCAGCAGGCGGCTGCATATCTGCTCGTAGTCCGGCTCGTAGAGGTATATGAGCTCCTCGGCCATCTCGACCTCTTCGGGTTCGGCGTGCATGCCCTCGGGCAGCTCGCGCGCGTGGTGCTCGCGCACCTCGCGATGGTGCAGCTCGGGAGGGCAGGGCAGCAGCCGGCGGCTGACCACGAGCTGCCGCATGGGGCTGAAGAACTCGGTGAACACCACCTGCACCTCGTCCACCGTGCCGTTCAGGAACAGGCTGCGGAGGTAGGCGGTGATATCCTGAGCCACCACGTAGTGGACGGGATTGAAGATGTCCTCGTAGGCCTGGTCGATGTCGTAGCCGGCCCGGCGGAGCCCCGCGATGCCGCGGGCGCCGACGGCCGTCACGTGGTAGTCCTCGCCGGGGCTCTCCCGCAGCAGGCGGTCGGTGGCTTCGACGACGTGGTTGTTGTAGGCGCCGCAGAGGCCACGGTCGCTGGCGATGCTGAGCACGGCGATGTTGCGAACGGGGCGTTCTTCGAAGAACTCGTGCTCTGTGCCGGTCGCCCCGTGCAGGAATCGGGCGCAGAGGTGGTCCAGACGGGACGAATAGGGTCGCAGGGCGCGGATGGAGTCCTCCGAGCGGCGCAGCCGGGCCGCCGCCACCATCTTCATGGCACGCGTTATCTGCTGGATGTTCTTGACGCCGCCTATGCGGCTCTTGATTTCCCGGAACGAGGTCATCCCTTGCTACCTCTGCCTCAAGGTTTCCCTACTCCTCTTCGCTCTCTTCGGCTTCGCCGGTCTCCTCCGGGGCCTCCTCTGCCTCGTCTTCGGCGTGGCCTTCCTCTTCGCCGGGCACGAAGGTCCGCTTGAACTCCTCGATGGCCTCCTCAAGGGCCTGTTGCGTCTCCTCCCCCAGTTCTCTGGTTTCGGCGATGGCTTCGGGTATGTCCGGATGCTCGTTGCGCACGAAGGCCAGGAACTCCTCCTCGAACCGCTGCACGTCGTCCACGGAGACGTCGCGCAGGTGCTCCTCCACGCCCAGGTAGATGCCGATAACCTGGTACTCGACCGGCATCGGCTCGTACTGGTCCTGCTTCAGCAGTTCGGTCAGACGTTCGCCGCGGGCGAGCTGTCGCTGGGTGGCCTCGTCCAGCTCCGTGCCGAACTCGGCGAAAGCCTCCATCTCGCGGTACTGCGCCAGTGAGAGTTTTAGTTCACCGGCCACGCTCTTCATGGCCGGAATCTGGGCCGCGCTGCCCACCCGGGAGACGCTGGTGCCGACGTTCATCGCCGGCCGGATCATCTTGTGGAACAGGTCGGTCTCCAAAAAGATCTGACCGTCGGTGATCGAGATCAGGTTCGTCGGGATGTAGGTGGAGATGTCGCCGGCCTTCGTCTCGACGATCGGCAGGGCCGTCAGGGACCCGCCGTTGGCGATTTCCTCGTCGCTGATATCCTCCCCGCAGTGACCGCAGACCTTCGCCGGTTCCAGTTCCTCCACGTTCTCTTCGTCGGGTGGCAGCGGTGTCAGCATGCCGCAGGAGGGGCATATCTTGCCGTTGCTGGACTTCATGGCGCGCTCCAGCAGGCGGCTGTGCAGGTAGAAGATATCGCCCGGGTAGGCTTCCCGCCCCGGCGGGCGGCGGAGCAACAGGGAAATCTCGCGGTAGGCCTCCGCGTGCTTCGAGAGGTCGTCGTAGACGACGAGCGCGTGCCCGCCGCGGTCCATGACGTCCTCCCCGATGGCGCAGCCGGCGTATGGCGCCAGGTACCACTGTGGGGCGGGGCTGGTGGCCGGCGCGGCGACGACGACTGTCTTCTCCATCACGCCCTCCCGCTCGAAGACCTCGACGGTGCGAGCGATGGACGCCATCTTCTGCCCGATGGCCACGTATATGCAGACCACGTCGGTGTCGCGCTGGTTGATGATGCTGTCCACCACGAGAGCCGTCTTGCCCGTCTGACGGTCGCCGACGATCAGCTCCCGCTGGCCGCGGCCGATGGGGGTCAGGGCGTCCACGATCTTGTAGCCGGTATGCAGCGGCTCCTCGACGGGTTGCCGTTTGACGATGCCGGGCGCGACGCGTTCGACCTCGCGGTAGTTCTCCGTTTCCACCGGGCCGCGGCCGTCCAGCGGCCGTCCGGTGGCGTCCACGACACGTCCCAGCAGTTCCTCGCCCACCGGCACGCTGGCTATCCGCTCGGTGCGGCGCACGCGATCGCCTTCCCGGATGAGTTCGTCCTCCCCCAGCAGGACGCAGCCGACGTTGTCCTCCTCCAGGTTCATAGCGATGCCGATCACGTCGTGCGGAAACTCGACCAGCTCCATGGCCCGGCACTCGGTGATGCCGTAAACGCGCGCGATGCCGTCACCCACCTCGAGCACGGTTCCGACGCTGTCGAAGTCGGTTTCCGGTTCTTCGGCCTCCAGGGCCTGTCGTATGACGGAGCTGACTTCTTCGGGTCGTATGGAGGTTTCATCCGCCATGGGCTATCATCTCCCTCATCTTGTTGAGCCGTCCCCTCAGGCTTCCGTCGAAGAATCTGCCGTCCAGGCTGACCTGGAAACCCGCCAGCAGGGACTCGTCCACTTCCTCTGTGAGGCGAATCTTCTTGTCAGTCATCCGTTCCAGTTTCTCCAGCAGGCGCTCGCGCTGCTCGTCGGCCATGGGCTCGGCGCAGGTCAGGTGCGCGTTGGCGATGCCCAGCCGCCGGTCGGCCTCTTCCGCGAACGCGCGGGCCAGATTTGGCAGAATGGCCGTCCGTCTCTTGTCCACCAGGTACTGCAGCAGGCGCCCGATCACGTCCGAGAGCCCCAGTTCGCGGCTCACGTCACGGAAGAACTCCTTCTTCTCCTGCCGGCTCTTGCGGGCGGTGGTGGCCAGGTCGCGGAACGTGGCGCTTTCGGCGAACGCGTCGGCCAGTCCGTCCAACTCATCCCGGACCGTCTGGAGCATCTCCCGGCGCTCTGCCACATCGGCCAACGCCTCGGCGTATCTCCGGCTCAGCACGGTGCCTCTCATCAGGTCTCCCCGCCCGTCTCGGGCCCGCGGCCTTCCAGTTCCATCTTCTGGACCATCTCTTCGATGAACTCGCGGTGGTCCTCGGACGACATTTCCCGCTTCATCAGGCGGCCGGCGACGCGGGTGGTCAGGTCCGCCACCTCGTCGCGGAGAGTCTGGCGCGCCCGGCGGAACTCCTCTTCCAGCCGTTCGCGCGTCTGCCGGCTCACGCGTTCGGCCTCGTCCTCGGCCTGTTCGATGATCTGCTCGCGCTGTTGCTCGGCGGTGGAGCGGGCCTTCTCGATTATCTCGCTGCGCTGCGCGCGGAGGTCGGCCAGCTCCTGCCGGCGCTGCTCGCGCAGTTTCTCGGCCTCTTTGCGGCGGTCGTCGGCCTCCTCGAGCCGGTCCTTCACCATCTGACGGCGCTTGTCGAGGAATGCCAGCAAGGGGTCCCACAGCCAGCCGTAGAGGATGAGCAGCAGGATGCCGAAGTTGAGCCCCTGCATGATGATGGTGTAGTTGATGTTGATGATCGTGCCCTTCTGCACGAAGAGGTCCTGGAAGACGGCCGCGGCCTCCTTCTCCGTGATCTCGGAGCTGCGGATGTGCTCCTCATCCAGCAGCCGGGCCTCTTCCCGGATCTCGTTCAGCCGCGTGTGTATCCGCTCCGTGACGGCGGCGGGGTACTCCGGCTCCGCCCGCTGCACGAAGTTGTACACCATGGCACCGACGGTGATGATGTAGAGCAGGCCGATGACCATCAACCCTTTTTTGGCCGTGGGCTTCATGGGTGGGAGTATCGCCTCCGTCCTTCAGTAACGTGCCTGCCGCGAGCGCGGGATTCTCAACGCCCGAACAGGAATATCAACAGCAGAGCGATGACCAGCGAATAAATGCCGGTGGACTCGCTGACGGCCTGGCCGATCAGCATGGTCCGTGTCAACAGCGGGGCCTCTTCGGGCCTTTTAGCGACGCCCTCGCAGGCCTTGCCGGCGGCATAGCCTTCACCGACGCCCGGCCCGATTGCTCCGAACCCCATCGCCAGCCCCGCGCCCAGCAAGGCAGCGGCTCTAATGATTGCGTCTTCCATTACTTCTCACTCCCTCTACCAGTATGGGTCGGTTCAGTTCAGATGAAGAAGATCAGTATGAACGCGATCACGAAGGCGTAGATGCTGGTGGACTGGCTGACCGCTCCGCCCACGAGCATCATGCGCGTGATCGTCGTTCCCGCCTCGGGCTTGCGACCGGCGGCGTCGCAGGCGCCTCCGGCGGCCAGCCCCGTTCCGAACCCGGGGCCTATCGCCCCGGCCCCGATGCAGAGGCCCGCGGCCAGCGCGCTGACCGCCACCACCAGGTCGTTGCCCGTATACTTGTCGAATTGCTGCGCGAAAGCCAGTATCACCGAAACCACCAGCGCGAACACAGCCGGGCTGGTGGCCAGCGCCTGGCCCAGCAGCATGGTTATCGTTACGTTGCCGCGCGTGTGGGGGTTGCGCCCGATGCTCGATGCCGCCCGGGCACCCGCCACGCCGGCCCCGACACCGGAGCCGACCGCACCGAGGCCCATGGCCAGCCCCGCGCCCAGGAAGGCGCCCATGGCCTCCATGCAGGGCGCCGGAGCGGTGAACATCAGCACGAACGCCATGACCAGGGCAAAGATACCGCTGGTCTCGGCCACCGCCTGGCCGACCAGCATGGCGCGCGTCAGGTCGCCCGCCGCCGCGGGCTGTCGGCTGATGTTGTCCACGGCCTCCCCGGCGTTGTGGCCTTCGCCCACGCCGGCACCGATGGCGCCGAGGCCCATGGCGATGCCGCCGGCCAAATACTGGCTGGCCGCCATCAGCGGCTCCCAGTCGAGATTCGCCAGATTGTCCAGAACTCCGGCAGCCATTGAGTCTCCGTTACTCCCGTATCTGCACGGCGGTGTAGGCCAGCGCCAGCATGGCGAACACGAACGCGTGAACCAGTCCTATGAACAGCCCGAAGAAGGCGGCCAGAAACGGCGGCAGGCCGATGTGCATTATCAGGTGTGAGACCACTGTCAGGATAACGAACCCGCCGAAGACGTTGCCGAACAAACGGAACGGGTGCGAGATGGCTTTCCCCAACTCGCCCACCACGTTCAGAGGCGCCATCGGCACGTTCGGCACGCGGCCCAACTGGAACCCGTAGACCGTTATCAAAACGCTGTTTACGGCGAAGGCGCCCACCAGCAACCCCACGCCGAATTTGCCGGCCAGGGACATCTCGCCGAACGCGCCCGCGTACTTCGCGATGAACACGTAATTCACCCAGACACCGCCCAGGAACAGCAGCCCGCCCAGTATGCGGCTGGCCAGCCGGTCGCCGGGGAAACTGGGCTCATAGAAGCTCCACAGCCAGCCCCGGAACCCGTTGACCCGGATGGACGATATGTGCACGACGAAGAAGACGATGACGGCCAGGCCCAGCGGCGTGTTCAGGTCCTGCGTCGGGGCGTAGAAGCCCGGCCAGCCCGCCCAGGCCAGAAAGTTCGGTATCGTGCCGATGACGTTGGCCAGCAGCACGAAGACGAACAGGGTGGCAATGAACGGCAGATAGCGGCGTCCGTGCTCCTCGCCCAGCGTGCTGTTGCAGATGTCCTCGAAGAACTCGGTGAGCATCTCGAAGGTCACCTGCAGACGGCCCGGTACCTGCTCCAAGCGCGTCACCACGAGCAGAGACAGGCCGATGATGACGGCCATGATGAGCCACGAGTTATACAGCGTGGCCACGTTGAAGCCTTCGAACGGAAGACCCCAGACCCTGACCGGTGCGTTGGGTATTATGTCCATGGGCGGTGCGGCCGCTCAAGAGCCGACGGAACCGGTGGCGCGGCCATCCGCACCGGAGAAAGTCAGTTCCGCCACGACAATGCAGACGTTCATCAGCAGCAATCCGGGCGCTGTGCTCCACGGCGAGAACAGATGGGGCAGCCAGAACGCAAGGCCGAGGGCGGCCGCGCTCATCGCGTAGGTCAGAAGGCGCAGCCGAACCAACGCTCCCGCGGAACTGCCCCCCATCAGGGCCCTGTAACGCAGGTGGAAGCGCAGCACGCTGACGCCAGTGCCAACCACGAACCCTAACGCCAAAGCGCGACCACCGGCGAAGTAGAGCGCCACCGCGCCGACAAGCAGCGATGCCTGAGCCAGCCGCACGGCCCGCTTCCAGAATCCCTGCACGCTCTGGTCGGTTCGTTCGGCCGGCACGTTTGGACCTCAGGTTTTGGATTGCTCGTCGGTGTTCCGCTCCGCGCCATCGCCCGTCAGGGTGCGCATGACCAGTCGGTAAACCGCCACCATGCCCCCTCCAATGCCGCTCAGGAGCAGCACGATGGTGAACACGGGACCTGTCCCGAACTGCTCATCGAGGAAGTTCCCGACCAGAAAGCCGGCCAGGACCGCCCCGGCCATGATGAAGCCCAACTGCCCCACCAGCACGAGCGTGGTGAGCACATCGGCGGTGTCGTCGAGCGGCATCGGGCGCTCCCGGGAGGGCGGACCTTGCGGTCCTGATCGTCGGACCACTCAGCGCTTCGGAACAGATTATTCTGGCACATAGACAGGCGTGTTGTCAAACCGCGCGGGCCTGTTTCGTGACCGGCCTCCTGCCTGCCGGGACGCACGCGGACAACGGCAATCGGCACGAATTCGGGCAGCGCATCACACTCGGGCCCACGAGGCGTGGCGCCGGCACCATGCTATCGCTCTCTCCAGCCCTTCCCGGAAGTCAGTGGTCGCCTCGAAGCCGAACTCACGTTGGGCTCGGGAGGTATCCAGCCTGCGCCGGGGCTGACCGTCCGGGCGGGATGTGTCCCACTCGATGCTGCCCTCGAAGCCGGTCAACTCGGCTATTAACTCGACCAGGTCACGGATGCTGATCTCCCGTCCCGAGCCGAGGTTCACGGGCTCGGGCTTGTCGTAGCGCTCGGCGGCCAGGACGATGCCGCGTGCGGCGTCCTCGACGTAGAGGAACTCGCGGGTGGGCGTGCCGGTGCCCCACGCGGTAATCTGTTCTTCTCCTCGCCGGCGGGCCTCGATGCATTTGCGGATGATGGCGGGGATGACGTGGGAGGTGGCGGGGTCGAAGTCGTCCCGCGGGCCGTAGAGGTTGACCGGGATGAGGTAGATGGCGTTGAGGCCGTATTGCTCCCGGTAGGCCTGCGCCTGCACGAGCAGCATCTTCTTGGCCAGACCGTAGGGGGCGTTTGTCTCCTCGGGATAGCCGTTCCACAGGTCTTCTTCGCTGAACGGCACCGGGGTGAACTTGGGGTACGAGCAGACGGTGCCTATCAGGACGAGCTTCTGCACCTGGTAACGGCGGGCCAGCTCGATGAGCTGGATGCCCATGATGGCGTTGTCGTAGAAGAAGCGCCCGGGATTGCGCCGGTTGGCCCCGATGCCCCCCACGGTTGCCGCCAGGTGGATGAGCACCTCGGGCCGGGCGTCCTCGTACATCCGTCGGATGGCGTCCTCGCGGCGCAGGTCGTAATCGGCGCTGCGCGGCACGAAGACATCGCCGGCGCCCCGTCGCTGAAGCTCCTCGACCACGAAGGAGCCGAGAAAGCCGGCGCCCCCGGTGACGACCACGCTCCTGTCCGCCCAGTAGCTCACCACTCGCGCCCCTCCTCCACGGCTTTGATGTCCGCCTCCACCATGATGCGGATAAGCTCTTCAAATCGGACCTCCGGCTCCCATCCCAACTGCTCGCGCGCCTTTGTGGCGTCGCCCAGCAGGAGGTCGACCTCCGCCGGCCGGAAATAGCGAGGGTCGATCCGAATCAGCGTCCGACCCGACTCGCGGTCGATGCCCTCCTCGTCCACGCCCTTGCCCTGCCACTCGATGTCGAATCCGGCGTAGCGGAAGGCCAGTTCTGCGCATTCGCGCGGGGAATGCGTCTCCCCGGTGGCGATGACGAAGTCGTCGGGCTCCTCCCGGTGGAGC
>JAWODG010000059.1:0-5459 GCA_046483385.1 Candidatus Brocadiia bacterium
GCCGGCCTCACTGCAGCGGCTGCGCCAATACCTGATCTCGTGCGGTGCGTGCGACGGAGCGCTGGACGCCTTTTGCAGGGCATTGCGCGAATACCAGCACCAGAAAAGAAACGGAGGAGAGGATGGACGTTGAACTGAAGAGCATTGACGAGGTGGAGCCGTACGAGCAGAACCCCCGCCAGAACGAGGAGGCGGTGGAGGCCGTGGCCAACTCGATCCGGGAGTTCGGGTTCCGGCAGCCGATCGTGGTCGACGAGGACGGCGTCATCGTCGCCGGCCACACACGGTTCAAGGCAGCCCAGAAGCTCGGCCTGGAGAAGGTGCCGGTCCACGTGGCCGAAGGCCTTACCCCTGAGCAGGTGCGCGCCTACCGGTTGGCCGACAACGCCACGCGCGACCTCTCGGAGTGGGACTACGAGCTGCTGCCCATCGAGCTGGGCGAGCTCCAGGAGGCCGGGTTCGAGCTCGGCCTCATCGGCTTCCTCGAGGACGAGCTGGCCGGCTTGATGGACACCGGCGAGCTGAAGGAGGGACTGACCGACCCGGACGCGGTGCCCGAGCCGCCCGACGATGCCACCACCCAGCCCGGTGACCTGTGGATACTGGGCGAACACCGCCTGCTCTGCGGAGACTCGGGCAGCGCCGAGGACGTGGACCGCCTGCTGGACGGGGCGACCATGCAGCTCTGCAACTGCGATCCCCCGTATAACGTCCGCGTTGAGCCGCGCAGCAACACCGCCATCGCGGCCGGCAACAGCTCGTTCCCCGAGCAGGCCAGCAAGATGCACCACCAGGGCTTCGATGTCGCGCGGGGCGTGGGAGACGCCGGAAAGGCCAGAGCAAAGATGCGCCCGAAGGACCGCCCGCTGGAGGGCGATTTCGTCTCGGACGAGGACTTCGCGGAGCTCCTGCGGGCGTGGTTCGGGCAGATCGCCCGCGTGCTGGAGCCGGGCCGGGCCTTCTACATCTGGGGCGGCTACTCCAACATCGGCAACATGCCGCCGGCCATGGCGGAGTGCGGGCTCTACTTCAGCCAGGCCATCATCTGGGTCAAGGAGCACCCGGTGCTGACCCGGAAGGACTACATGGGCAACCACGAGTGGTGCTTCTACGGATGGCGCGAGGGCGCGGGGCACAAGTGGTTCGGCCCCAACAACGCGGCCGATGTCTGGAGCGTCAAGAAGGTCAGCCCGCAGAAGATGGTCCACCTGACCGAGAAGCCGGTCGAGCTCGCGGTGCGGGCGATCCAGTACTCGAGCCGTCCCGGCGAAAACGTCCTGGACCTCTTCGGCGGCTCCGGTTCGACGCTCATCGCCTGCGAGCAGACCGGCCGACGGGCGTTCCTGATGGAGGTTGATGCGCTCTACTGCGACGTCATCGTCCAGCGATGGGAGCAGTTCACGGGGCAGAAGGCCGAGCGCGTTCCGGCAGCGGAAGAAGCTCCGGCCGAAGAAGAAGCCCCGACCGAGGCGGCCGGGGCTCCGGAGGTGGAATGATGCTACTCGGCCAGCGCGAACAGTCCGCGCCCCGCCTTGCGGAACCGGGACTCGTCGCCCTTCTTCTGCATGTCGCGCAGGATGGCCGAATAGATAGTGGCATGCGGGGTCTTGCCGTCCGAGGCCCAGTAGCCGGCCTCAAGCGCGCGCCTGGCGATCTCCTTGCACCGCAGCGGCTCGTCGGCCTCTTCGAGCACCTTGGCCGCCGCGTCGAGGCCGCTCATCTTGGCCCCCTCGTCGCCCGTCTTCGCGCGTGTGGCGCGCTTCTTGGGCTTCTCGGCGTCCGGCTCGCCCGTGGCCTCTTCGGTGCTCTCGGGCGTCGTGTCGGCCTCGTCGCCGTCGCCCTGGTCCAGGTACTCGTCCCAGGGCATACGCAGCCGACCGGCGGTCTTGATGCGCACCTGCCGGTTCGTCTCCTGGTTGGTGCCGACCCAGCCGCCGTTCGGGTGCTCCTCGTCGATGACGACCGGACAAATGTTGCCCGAAACCTTTACCGCATAGACTTCTCCGATTTCCACATCTGCCTGCTTCATGGCTTCTACCCTCTCGGTAAAAGAGTCAATCAGTCGATGCACCGCGCCGCTCCACCCGCCCCGCGCGCTCAGAGCGCGGGCCACGGCAATGCGGCAGCGGTCCTGCCACTTCTTGAACGCCTCTCCGTGGAGGCGGTCCTTCAGGTGCGCCAGCTCATGGGCCAGGACGCACCATACGTCTTCGCGTTCTCTGGGGTGAGTCCACCATTCACCTCCTTCCCGGTAGCGAAGCACGAGCGAGACGCGACCCTCCCAGTAGTAGCAGAGGCCGGTCCTGCCTCCCGGATGCGGGCGGCGCTTGTGCTCCACCACGCTCAGCGGCAGGCTGAGTCGCGCGGCCACCTGGAAGGCCACCTCGGTCAGCTCTTCCAGGAAGGCCGCGTCGTCGGGATGCGGGTCGAGCGGCGGCATGGCTACTCCTCGAGCATGTCCGCGATGTACCGCACCAGATACCCGAGGTCCCGCGCGTGGACGCGCGTGCCCTCGTCGGGGTCCTTGCCGCGGGCCCGGATGGCCTCCGCTGCGATTCGGATGCCCCGCTCGCGGTCGTCGATGAACTGCTCGTCCCAGCCCGGCATGATGACCTCGGTCCGGTCGTCCGCTTCGAGGGCCTCGGCGGCCCCGCGAAGCAGCTCTATGGCCTGTCTGCGTTCCTGCGCTTCCATGGGCGCTCCTTCCTCTCCGGCTCGATGGGGCTGCCATCGTCAGGCCGCGGCCACCACGCCGCGACAACCCCGCCGGGGCGGGGTTTCGGCTTCATCGGCGGAAGAACTCATCCACCAGGGCGAGAAGCTCGTCATAGTCGTCCGAATACCCGAACAGCAGCACGCCACGGGCGATGCCCGCCGCGAACCGCTCGGAGCCTTCGAAGAACTCCGCATCGCCGTCCGTTACGAGGGCCTGCTGGGCCTCGTCGGCGACATCCCGTATCAACTGCTCGGCCTTGACTCGCGTTTCTCGGTCCAGCCGTTCGGTCATGGTGCGCCTCCTTCAGTCAGTGGCCTTGCCCTCGGCGCGCTCGCGGGCCGCCGCCTGTTCGCGGCCGGCGGCCACGTCGTCCAGGGCCTCCTCGATATCCTTCTCGTCCCGCTGAGCCAGGAAGGACAGCGTCTCGATGAGCCTGCGGCGCACGTGCCCGAGGTCGCCGGCGTGACCGTGGTCGACGCCCTCGGTGGCGGCGTAGCGGGCGTGCTCTCCAAGCTCGAGCTCCAGCCAGTCGAGGAGCGCCGCCACGTCGCGCTTCATGCTGACGTAGGTCTTGTGCGCGGACGCCCGCGCCGGGTCGGTGGGCGTGGTGGGCCCGCCGCAATCCGGGCAGGCGCCGTCCTCGGCCACCTCGTCGGCCAGCCATTCGGTTCCGCAGTCCAGACAGACTCGCCATTGCTTTCTCACGGTTCAGTCCTCCTCCTCGCGTTCGAGGGCGTCGATGGTGTCCTGCATCGTGACCATGCCTGTGCCACCGACGGCGTCGGTGATGTGGCTCAGCCAGTAGGCCTGGGCCTGTTCGTAGAGGAACTCGTCCTCGCACGCCCGAAGCGCGGTGCGTGCCTGTTCGAGCGCCTCCTCGATGGCTTCCCTGGCGTCCAGAAGAATCTCGGCCGTTTCGACCCGGTCCATCGTGTCCTCCTTTCAGTCGGCCAGCCGCTCTATCAGCCGGAAGTAGTCATGCACCATCGAATTCGTCCCGATGTGGCCGTCGAGCGCGTGCTGGACCCGGCGAGCCATCTCGTAGAGGTCGTCCCGCCTGGTGGCGCCCACGACGTGGCTGTGGACCTCGCCCTCGACCCATACCGAGGCGATGACGTTTCCGCCGTCGCGCGTCAGCTCGGCGCGCCGGTTGGGGGCAGCGCCTCTTACGTCTATCCGCGTGATACGCATCTTTCCGCCTCCTGTCACTTTGTGGCGTCGGCCGCGGTCTTTCCGGCCAGCGCCTTCTCCCAGAAATCCAGGTCCACCTCGTCCTTCGCGGCCGCCAGCACGAAGGCGGCGGCCACTTCCTCGTTCCAGAGTCCCCGCCTGACGGCTTCGACGGCGAGCGCCCGCGCCCGCTGCCCTTGCCCGTCTCTTTGCGCCTTCTCCATGGTCCTGTCTCCCTTATGGAGAGCGGTTTACGTTTATCAGCACACACATGAGGGCATGCTTTCGGCGGGAAAGCAAGGCCTTTCCGGCCAATCTCGCCGAGATTCCGCCTGTCGCAACTGCGCCCCCGGGAAAAGGATGTGACATGAGCGAGAAAAAGGCCCTGAATCCGATGGCGATGACGGCCGAGGAGGCCGCCAAAACGCTGGGAATTCCTCGCGACTGGCTGGAGGAGGACCTGGCCGCCGGGACGCCGACCAACGCCGACGGCACGCTCAACCTGGTGCAGTACGCTGCCTGGCTGAATCAGCAGCTGAAGGAGGACTGAGGTGGCATCGCGTGAACCACGCGCACTTGACCCCAGGGCGCTCCGGCCGGCCGAGCTGGCCCGGCTGCTGAACTCCACCCCGCTCGGAGAGGTGGTCCGCTCGCACACCATCTACCGGCAGCGCAACCGGGCCGGATACCGCATCGGGGACGGCAAGACCATCGACCTGGTCCGCTACGTGGCCTGGCTGGCAGCGGAGCGCCACGAACGGGAGCCGGAAGACGAAGCCGGCGGCTACGAGGCCATGAAGGAGCGCGCCCGCGCCCGGAACGCCCAGCTCTCGGCCGCCGGACGGGATATCTCGGACTGGATTCACGAGCCGGAGCATCCGAAGTGGAAAGAGCGGGCCGCACGCGACTTCCGCTTCTTCTGCGAGACCTACTTCCCCCAGACCTTCTATCTGCCGTGGTCGGAGGACCACCTGAAGGTGGTCGGCAAGATCGAGGACGCCGTGCTGCGGGGCGGCCTCTTCGCCCTCGCGATGCCGCGGGGCGGCGGCAAGACCAGCCTCTGCGAACGGGCCTGCATCTGGGCCATCCTCTACGGGCACCGGCGCTTCGTCTGCCTCATCGGCTCGGACGCGGGCCACGCCCGGGCCATGCTGGACACGATCAAGATCGAGCTGGAATCGAACGACCTGCTGGAAGCCGACTACTCCGAGGCGTGCGGGCCGATCCGCGCGCTGGAAGGGATCGCCAATCGGTGCGCCGGGCAACTCCACGAGGGAAAGCGCACGCACATCGAGTGGACGGCGAAGGAGATCGTGCTGCCGACCATCCCCGACTCACGCGCGGCCGGTGCGATCCTGAAAGTGGCCGGCATCACGGGGCGCATCCGCGGCATGAAGCACCAGACGGTCGGGGGCGATTCCATCCGGCCCGACCTGGTCATACTGGACGACCCCCAGACCGACGAGTCGGCACGGTCGCTGTCGCAGTGTCAGGCCAGGGAGAGCATCCTGGCCGGCGCGGTGCTCGGCCTCTCCGGCCCGGGCAGGAAGATCAGCGGCATCATGCCCTGCAC
>JAWODG010000144.1:0-107078 GCA_046483385.1 Candidatus Brocadiia bacterium
CCACCGGATCAAGGAATTCCGCCAGCGCAGCTACTGTAGCGGAGAGTTCGGCCGGTGCGTCGTCAATGCCAGCCCGGCTGAGAAATGCCCGCCATTGCCTCTGCTTTGTGGCGTCCTCAGCGAACTCGGCAGTGAGCGCCACCGGGGGCTCCGCCGGCAAATCCGTGGTGCGTCCGTCGAACGTAGCGCGCACGGCCTGACACAGTGTCGAGCCCCTATACGCGAAACCACTCGCGAGAACGTAGAGATCGTAGAAGTCCTTCATTCGGCTGTTGATCATCCCGAGCACTACCATCGCGTGCAGCTTCTCGGCGACTACCGTTTCGCGAGGACAGGCGCGCAGTACCGGAGCGGGGAAGTCCAGCAGCGTGGGGTATGTAATGCGCTGAGCCGCTGGGGTTACGGCATCGCCAAAGCCGACGTCGACCGTGATGCGCACGGGCGATTTGCCGAGATATGCGGTTAGCTTCACCCGGAAACCCCCGTACTCCTGCCCTCCCCGGATAGGCACAGCCGCTACGGAGCTTTCGTCAAATTGCAGGCCGTCCGGCACCACGTCGGCCCTGCAGAGGTCACGGAAAACACTTTCCAGATGCTCGTCGGAGTCCTCTCCGTCCGCCAGCAGGTCCACGTCCATGGTCGGCCTGTGCGGTTCGCCTGTCCACACCAGGAACAGGGCCGCCCCCTTCAGCACGAAGTGCTCAGCGTGCTCCGAGGCGGAGAGGCGATAGAGCAGCCGCTCCGTGGCATAACGCGACCAGACGAAGTTGGAAGCCTCGCCGGTTTCTCTGATCCGGTTCAGAAGTCTCTGGCGCACGGAGGCCGGGACGTTTGAAAGACCGTCTGCATTCAAACCATCGCCTCCATGTAGGGGCGAATAACGGTTGAGACCCGACAGATTTCGGCGTAGCGTTGGAGCTCGTCCACGCTGCACTTTTGAAGCCGCAGCACCTCGCGCAGTGCCTCCAGCGCAACGTCGAGCCCGAGCTTGTTGCGATACTTGAAACAGTCCGCTACGGTTTTGGCAACGCTGTAGATGGGAACAGGCACGCCCTCGACGACGTGTTCCTCGATACCCTCCGTCATGGCCTCACCGGAGAACCGCACGATGCGCAGTTGAGGCCGTTTCACTCGGGGCTCTGCGGACCTTCGGTCAATGGCCATCCAGACCTCGTGGGGGGTCTGCGTGCCAATCTCATGGAAGGCGAGGGCCGAAATGAGGCATATCACTCCTTTCGGCACGGCCCTGGCCGCCAGAGCAAGGCTGTGATGTGCCGTGACGTCGGCCCGGGGCAGCTCGTACAGCCCACGGGCAACGCGCCGGAGCCGGCCGTCCGCGCAAAGGCGCCGCAGGTACTCGTGGTGAATGCCCATTTCCCGCACCTCCCGCGCGCTTACGACACCTTTGCGCCGGGCCAGTGCCAGTATCTTCTCCGCGTGTGTTTTGCCATTGGCCATGTGTATTATTATAGACATAACATAATATATGTCAAGCTTTACGCAAACCAGCCGAGTAGGCCTGCATGGAAAGGGACCCTTTCGATGCCGTCCCCTGCGCGAAGTTTGACGGGGACTGCGGCGGGGCGTATCCTGCGGCCCTCGTGCTTGGGACGTCTCGGAGTTGACAGAAGTCCCGGTGGCTCGGTGCGTGGACGTACCGGCCGCAAGCGTTCCCTCAACGGAAGGTCCTGACTATGCGCCCTCCCCAAGACCGCCCCAACATACTGCTGATCAACTGCGACGACCTGGGTTACGGCGACCTCGGCTGCTACGGCTCGCCGGTCAACAAGACGCCCCACCTTGACAGGCTGGCCTCCGAGGGCGTCCGGTTTACCGACTTCTACCAGGCCGCCCCCGTCTGCTCCCCGTCGCGGGCGGCGATGATGACCGGTTGCTACCCCCGCCGGGTCGGCCTGGCCACCAACGAGCACGGCGGCTGGGTGCTGTTCCCCGGCAACGCCGTGGGGCTGAACCCGGACGAGGTCACCACCGCCGACCTGCTCAAGGGACGCGGCTACGGCACCGGCATCGTCGGGAAGTGGCACCTGGGCGACCAGCCGGAGTTCTTGCCCACCAGGCACGGATTCGACACCTACTACGGCCTGCCCTACAGCAACGACATGGGCATCATGGAATGGCGGCCCGACTACCCGCCGCTGCCGCTGGTGAGCGACGAGGAGGTTATACAGGAGCAGCCCGACCAGGCGTCCCTGACTGAGCGCTACGTGGAGGAGTGCGTCCGCTTCATGCGGGAGAACCGCGACCGGCCGTTCTTCCTCTACTTCGCCCACATGTACGTGCACCTGCCGCTCTACGCGCCGAAGCGCTTCCTGGAGCAGTCCGAGAACGGCGCCTACGGAGCGGCGGTCGAGTGCATCGACTGGAGCACGGGCGTGCTGCTGCACGAGTTGCGCCGGCTGGGGCTGGAGGAGAACACCCTGGTCATCTTCACCTCCGACAACGGGAGCCGCGCGCGGGACGAGGGCGGCAGCAACGCCCCCCTGCGCGGCACCAAAGGGACCACCTGGGAGGGCGGCCAGCGGCTGCCCTGCATCATGCGCTGGCCCGGCGTGATACCCGCCGGCAGCACCTGCCGCGAACTCACCACGGCCATGGACTTGCTGCCCACCCTGGCCCGGCTCGGCGGGGCGGAACCACCCGCCGACCGCATCATAGACGGACACGACATCTGGCCGCTGGCCGTGGGCGAAGAGGGGGCGGAGTCGCCCTACGATGCGTTCTTCTACTACCTGTCCGACGACCTGGAGGCGGTGCGGTCCGGCCGGTGGAAGCTGCACCTGAAGACCGGGGAGCTCTACGACCTCGAGGCCGACGTGGGGGAGCAGAACGACGTGGCTTCCGAACACCCGGATGTGATCGAGAAACTGGAAGTGAAGGCCGAGGAATGCCGGCGCGACATCGGTGACGGTGTCACCGGCGATGAGGGTGAGAACTGCCGCCCGCCCGGCCGCGTCGAAGACCCGGTGCCGCTGACGGAGTTCGATCCCGAAAACCCCTACATGGTGGCCATGTACGACTGGGGCGACGGCCCGGGGCGCTGACCTGTAAGAGGGAAATGCATGATGCCGACGTGTCGAGGACAGCGCGCCGTACCCGGCAAACCGCGGCGCGCCCGTTTAGCTTGTCTGCAGCGCGCCCCCTGGAGTGCGGTGGCTTGCCACCGCCTTGCCTCCTGCCGGCTTGCCGGCAGGCGGCGGGCTTGCCCGCCTCGTTCGCGGGGCGCGTCTGCCATCCGACATCCCGCCCGGGGGCAAGCCGCCGGGAGCGAAAGCGGCGCCAGGGCGCCGCAATCCAGGATTCACCGTTCGTGCACACCACGTAACTTCACGTCGTCCGGAGGGTGTTGTCAGCAGTGCGGTTCCGCGTCTGCAAGGCCCTTCTCGTCCTGCCGTTTCGGATCCGTCTGCTCTCCGAAGGCCTGCCCTTTCCCCCGACAGCCAGAGAGAGTCACCTGACGAAAGGACCGCCTCATGCTGACCAAGACCGACCTGTTCCAAGCCGGCGACCACGGGTATCACATCTACCGCGTGCCCGGCATCTCGGTCAGTCCGGGCGGCGTCGTGCTGGCTTACGTGGAGGCGCGCCTGGAGACGGCGAGCGACTGGGCCGATATCGACATCCTGATGCGCCGCAGCCTCGACGGCGGCCAAAGCTGGGAGCCGGCCGTGAAGGTCGTGGACCACGCCGACTTCGGCCCGGGCCCGGCCAACAACTTCGTCACGATCCCCGACCGGGACACCGGCGAAGTGCACGCCCTGCACTGCCATGACTACGCCCGCGTCTTCTACCGAGCGAGCGAAGACCACGGGGAGACGTTCTCCGATCCGCTGGAGATAACCGACGTGCTGGCCGAGTTCCGTTCGGAGTATGATTGGGGCGTCTGCGCCGTCGGCCCCGGGCACGGTATCCAGCTCGACAACGGGCGGCTTCTGGCACCCATCTGGCTGTCGGAGTCCCACACTCACGCGCACCGCCCCAACCGCGCGGCCGTCATCTACAGCGACGACCACGGCGCCACGTGGCAGCGCGGTGACATGGTGCCGGACACCATCCCCTGCTGCAACGAGACGGAGGCGGTGCAACTTGCCGACGGACGCGTGCTGCTGAACATGCGCAACATGGGCGAGGGGCGGCGCCGTGCGGTGACCGTCAGCAACGACGACGTCCACGACTGGGCCGAGCCGTGGCACGACGACGAACTGCCCGAGCCGCGCTGCTTCGGCAGCATCCACCGCCTGACGAAGGAGGGCGAAGACGACCGCAACCGCATCCTGTTCAGCAACCCGGACGTCTGGGACACACTTGAGGACAACCCCATAGACTGGGGCGACCGCCGGGACGTGACCGTGCGTCTGAGCTACGACGAGTGCGAGACGTGGCCGGTCAAGCGCCGCCTGCAGGAAGGGCCGAGCGGTTACAGCGACCTCGCCGTGCTGCCCGACAGTACCGTCCTGTGCATCTACGAGCGGGGGCGGGTCGAGGGCGGCCATACCGCCAGCAACCGGTTCATGACCGTCGCGCACTTCGACCTGGAGTGGCTTACCGAGGGCGCCGACAGCATTACCGAGGAGAAAAGCCGATGATACTCAACCGGGACGACTACCGCCGTAAGGTTCTCGGCTGCTGGATGGGCAAGAACATCGGCGGCACGCTGGGCGCGCCTTTCGAGTGGAAGCGCCAGATCAACGATGTGTCCTTCTACACGCAGGACCTCGGCGGCGAGCCGCTACCGAACGACGACCTGGACATCCAGCTACTCTGGCTGGTCGCCCTGGAGGAGATGGGCGTTGATCTCGACGCTCACACCCTCGCCGACTACTGGTGCCTCTACGTCACGCCGCACTGGTCGGAGTACGGCACCGCCAAGACGAACATGCGACAGGGCCTCCTGCCGGCGCTCTCCGGCACGGTCGAAAACGACTATAAGCACAGTTGCGGCTGCTTCATCCGGTCGGAGATCTGGGCCTGCATCGCCCCCGGCTGTCCGGAGATCGCCGCACGCTACGCCCGCGAGGACGCCATCCTGGACCACGGCAACGGGGAGGGCACGTACGGCGAAGTCTTCTGCGCCGCGCTCGAGAGCGCCGCTTTCGTTGTGGACGATCTCCGCGCACTGATTGACATCGGCCTGTCCTACATCCCCGAGGACTGCGGCGTTGCGGGCGCCGTCCGGTGTGCGGTGGACGCCTTCGACGCGGGCAAGAGCTGGCGGGAGGCGCGTGACGACATCCTGCGCGACTATCGGGGAGGGACCTTCATGGGGCAGCCCGATCGCACCAGCCCGGAAGACAGGGAGAAGGCCTTCCACACCGGCCGGCGCGGTTACGACGCCCCGTCCAACGTGGCCATCGTGGTACTGGGACTGCTCTATGGCGCCGACGACTTCGACGAGATGATCTGCACCACCGTCAACTGCGGTGAGGACACCGACTGCACGGGCGCGACCGCCGGCGCCATCTTCGGCATCATACACGGCATCGACGCCATCCCGGAACGCTGGATCGAACCCATCGGCCGGAGCATCAAGACGGCCTGCCTGAACCTGGGCGAACTCGGCTATTTCGGCAACCAGTTGCCGGACACCATAGACGAGCTGACCGACCGCACGGAACGGATGGCCGAGCAGATCCTCGCGCGCCACAGGTTCGCCGGGACCGAGCTGAGTCGGGACGAGCCGACCGATCTGGAGGACCTGAGCCCCGATGCGCTGAAGGCCCCCGACGGCGGCGCCGGGCTCTACGAGGGGGCGGGCGGCACGGTGCACCGGTTCGACTTTTTCACCGTGATAGTGGATTACGGCTCCGACCCCACTGTCCGCAACGGCGAGACCAGGACGGTCCGCCTGACCATCGAGAACAATTACAAGACTCAGGCCAACATTTCGATGCACTGGTACCTCCCGGACGGGTGGGAGATATGGCCGGGGCGTGACGCCTACGTTATGTCGCTGCCGGGGAATCTCAGCGGTTCGCGCACGCTGGAATTTGCATTGCGGACCGACGAGGTCCGTCAGGCACTGACGCGGTTCGTTGTCGAGCTGACCATCGAAGGCCGCCCGACCGTCATGCTGGTCCCCGTCATGCTGTTGAACGGCAACGGGGCCGGCCCCGTCGCGCAGCCGCCGGACGAACAAACTGACGATGGTCCCGAGCCATCAGGGGCGGAGGAATCGAGATGAACCGACCACTGAGCGATGCCGAACTGCTGGAGCTGAAACGCTGGGACACGCCCGCGGTCTACAATGGCTGGGAACAGGTGACCTCCCGCGATCCCGCCGCCGATTGCTTCAACATGGAGCCGATCACCGACTTCATGCCCCACATGGGGCCCATGGTGGGTTACGCCGTCACCGTGCAGTTCGAACCGAGCAGCGCCGAGCACCCGAAGGCCAACCCCGACGGCTGGGCCGAGTACCGCCGTTACGTCGCCGGCGTGCCGGGTCCAAAGATCGTCGTGCTGCAGGACCTGGACAAGCCCCGGACGGTCGGCTCCTTCTGGGGCGAGGTCAACAGCAGCATCCACCGCGCCCTGGGCTGCGTGGGCACCATCACAGACGGCGCCATTCGTGACCTGGACGAGATGACCGACGTGGGCTTCAAGGCGCTGGCGCGGCGGCTCTGCGTGGGCCACGCGCATTCGTTCCCGGTGCGCTGGGACTGCGACGTCGAGGTCTTCGGCCGGACGGTCCGCCCGGGACAGCTCATCCACGCCGACCAGCACGGCTTTTTGGTCATCCCCGAAGAGGACCAGCAGGGGCTGCTCGAGGCCGTCCGCTTCATGGACTCCCAGGAGTGCAACACGACCATCGCCGCCGCGCGTAGCGCGGCGGGCAAAACGATGGGGGAGACCGTGCAGGCGATCAACCGCGCGGGCGCCGAATTCCAAGCCGCCGTCCGCCGCCGCTTCGGCGGTTGAAGGAGCCCTACAACCCCGTGTGGTAGGCGGAGCCGCTTCCCGGTAGGCGGAGCCATGCTCCGCGCTTTCTCACAGCGCCTTCAGGAACTCGATGTCGTGCCGCATGGCCTCCAGCTTGCTGAGGTCACCCCGCTCGTCCGCCGCGAACTCCAGCATCAGCCATCCGTCGTAGTCCGCCTCTCGCAGGGCCTCCCCGAAGCGCGAGTAGTCCGCGATGCCCTCGTCCAGCAGCGTCCGCCCTCGCCACGTGTCGCTCTCCTCGTGCGTGTGGTTCTGCATGTGGCAGTGCTCCGCGTAGGGCAGCAGCGTCATGTAATCGTCCACGCTGTTCTCCCGGTACTCGCGGTTGCCGGCCGGGCAGGGTATCTGCCAGTTCAGCGCCACGTTGTCGTGCCCGATACGTTCCATGACCTCCGCCACGTTGTCCCACCGGTTCAGAATGGTGTTGGCGTGGCGCTCCAGCACGACGCTGATCCCGGCGTCGGCCGCCCTGTCGCCGAATTCGCGCACGTCGGCCATCACGGCCTCTATCTCGTCCTCGGAGCACTCCTCGTAGTTCTTTGTGCCGGCCCAGATGCGGATGATGGGCGCGCCGAAGAGCTTGGTCAGTTCGATCTGGTTCTTTTTGGTGACCGGCACATCGTCGAACTCCACCTCCCGTCCGACGCGGTAGTATGAGCCGAAGACGGGTATCTCGATGCCCTTTGCGGCGGCGTGGGCGACCACCTCCGCTATCTCGTCGGGGTCGGGCGGGTAGGCGACGTGGGGCGGCTGCCCCCATACCTCGACGCCCTCGGCGCCGACCTCCGCCGCCGTATCGATGGCCTCCTTGATGCTCACGTCCCGGCATGCGATGGTGCAGATTCCTGCCCTTGCCACGATGTCCTCCGTGTGTCTTAAGGGTCCCGCAAAACGTAGTGTCCTCACGTCGCGCAGCGTCCCGCGACGGCCCGCTCGATAATCGATTCCTGCAGCTCCGGCGACAGGTGGACAAACCGGGCGCTCAGCCCGAACAGCCGCACCATCAGGTGCTGATAGCACTCCGGGTGCCGGCGAGCATCGCGCAGTTGCTCCTCGCTGAGGAAGTTGAGCGACAGTTCCAGCCCGCCCATCCCGAAGAAGCTGCGTATCAGTTCGGTCAACCGGTCAAGACCCGCTTCGCCTTTGAAGGGCGCCGGGTCGAGTTCCTGGACGTTGCTCACACCGCCGGCGAAGTCGCCGAAGTCGACGGCGGCCACGGAGCGCAGCAGTTCGGTCGGCCCGCCGCGCGGCCCCGCCGGACTCGGCTGAAGCGACATGGAAAGCGCCTCCCCGGCGCGGCGGCCCGACGGCGTCGCCCCCGTCTTCGCGTTCGTGGACGCCATCAGGGTCGTGCCGACACCGAAGATCATCGGAAGGAACGGCCCGCCGTGGTATGTTTCGGCGCCCTCGAAGCAGTCCGCGTAGTGGGCGCCCTCCTCCCGCGCCAGTGCGTTCGTCTCCGCCTGGTCGCAGCCGAAGCGGGGGAACTCGTTCAGCACGCGCTGCCGCAGCGACTCGTGGCCCCCCCAGTCGGCCCGCAGGACGTCGCGGAACTCGTCCAGCGTCAGCTTTCCATCCTTGTAAACCAGCCTGCGGACCGCGCAGAGGGAGTTGGCAATGTCCGCGAGCCCCTTCAGGGTCACGCCGACGGGGTCGTACTTCGGCTGGCCCGCGGTGAGATCGACGGCGTCCTCGATGCCTCCGCGGGACAGGACCGTCAGGTAGGGTCGCGGCCAGACCGTGGGCTCTATCCGCTCGTCCTCCCGTATGATCCGGATGCCCCGCTCGACGACCCCCTGTACCCGCCGCCGGTATTCCGCCAGCAGATCCTCGAACGTCGGAAAGTGCTCGGGGACGTCGTCCCACACCACGTCGCCGGTAACCAGACACCGTCCGCGGTTCAGCGTCAGCTCCAGCACCTTGGGCAGGTTCAGGCCCATGCACATCGTCCGGAAGGCCGACCGGCCGGGTATCATCAGCTCCACGCACCCCAGCGGTGCGTAGTCGCGGGCGTCCTCCGGCTCGATGCCCTTCCCGCTGAGCGCGGGGACTGCCACCTCGTCGTTGTAGATGCTGGGGCGGCCGAATCCGTGCCGCGTCACCCGGGCCACCGTCCGGACGAACTCGGGCGGGGAGCCGTCGTGCAGCCGCACTGAGATGTCGGTCACCATTCGGCTGGCCTCCATCGCCTCCAGGAACATGTACGACAGCTCGTTGGTCGCGTCCTCGCCGTCGAGTGTAACGCCGCCGAGCGTGATATTCTGCGAATCCTGCAAGCACCAGTTCTTGATGAGGAAGTGGCAGATAAGCTCGAACGCCTCCTCCTCGCTCAACACCCCGCTGCGACGGTCGGACTCGTAGAACGGATGAAGGAGCTGGTCGAGCCGCCCGTAGGACGCCGCGTCGCCGGCCGTGTTCATGTGGTCGGCGAAGTTGCTGAAATAGGCCATCTGCAGGGCCTGCGCGAAGGTCTCCGGCGCCTTGCTTGCCAGCTTGCGGCAGTCTTCAGCGACCCGCGCCAGCCGTTCGGCCAGTTGCGGTTCCTGCACCTGCTCGGCCCTCTCCTCCGCCCTGCTCGCACACAGGATGACGTGGCGGAACAGCCCCTCGAGGCAGCGGTCCATCGCGCGGAGCTGGACCTTCCGGGCCGGCGTCAGGTCGTCGTCTTCGCGGCGTCGGGCAATGCGCTCGCGCAGCCGGCCTATGCCGTGTTCCAAAATGATGCCGTGGTCCGGCAGTGTGTGGCCCTGCACCCAGCCGTGGGGATGAGCCAGACCGTAGCGCATGAGGGGCCGGTTCCGCTCGCGGGCCTCGTTCCGTGGGGGGTCGGGCGCGTCTTCGCCCGCCCACCAGCGCATCTCCTCGCGCACCTCGTCCGGCAGCGGCCAGTCCTCGCGGTAGCCCCATCGCTCCGGGTGCAGCACGCGTATCCGCCACGCGTCGGGGTCGCTCACGCCGGGGTGCACGCGGAACCGGCGGTAGGCGGCCCCCACGATGCGCTCCTCCGGCAACACCGTGGGCTCCAGCGTCTCCAGCGTTCTCGCCAGCACCTCGGCCCGCTTCATCACCACGGGCAGCTCCGGCTGGTCCCGGTAGACCCGCGTTGCCACCAGCCCGCGATGGAACGGGTCGGAATCGTCCTCGAACCGCCTTGCCCGCTCGCAGAGCTTCAGCGTCTCCTCGCTCGGCGTTCGAATCCGACGTGTGTGCTCAGTGACCGACATTCCCTCTCCCGTCCGAACGTCACTACTTCACTGTGGCGCAGCCCCGCATCGAAGTCAAGACTCCGCGCCGACTCAGCCGCGCACGAGGACCCGTCCTCCCTTCAGCGGCCGGCAGCGAAGGCCACCCGGGCATTTCCTCAGCAGTTCCCCAACCGATTCCCCGCCCACCACGAACGCGAAAGTGCATTCGGGATACGCCCGCCGCACGGCCGGTATGACCTCGTGCAGTCCTCCGCCGCGCAGCGTTGACGTGTTTCCGTAAGGCAGGTCCGCCACGAAGTGGACGCGCCCCGACACGTCACGCGGCAGGTCGAGGGCACCCGCCCGCACCGTGCGAGTGGCGGGGAGCACTTCCCGCTGCGCACCCACGATCGGCCGGATGCGCTCCATGTAGCGTTCCACCTCGCCCCATCGGCGGTCCTCCTTCGGGTTGGCGCCGCGCCGGCCGTGCACCTCCCGCAGGTGCCGCTCGAAGGTCTCGGGCGCGCTCAAGATGCCCATGTTGAGACGCGCGCATCGGACGGCGTCCGGGTCGACGTCCGACGCGATGACCGCGTCGAACTTGTCCGGGTAGGCGAACAACGCCACGCAGGGGATGAGTCCCGTCCCGCAGAAGGGGTCCCACAGCACGTGCGGTGCCCTGTCCGGGTCGGTCTGGACGTGGTCCAGGATGCCCAGCGCCAGCCGCGAGGAGAACCGGTGCGCGTCGCTGCCGGGATAGCGCCGAAGGAGCCGTCCGTGCGCGAAGATGCCCGGGTCCAGCGCCTCTCGACCCGCCGCCACCTGTCGCCTTCCGCGTTCCTCTTCCATCGCCGTGTCCCGCCCGAAAAGGAGACGGGACACGTCCCGCCGGAGCCGCCCGCAACGCGCGGGCACCGGCCCCGGCGGAACGCGCCCCGTCATCTCCCGGTGCGTCGGAAGGCGGACTTGCGCGCGGTCCCGCCTGATTGTCGCGCTCAATATACCGCCGCTCGCCCGCGGGCGCAAGGCCGGTCTGCCGGGCGGACGCGGCTCTCCGGACGCGGCGTCCCTCCCCGCCCGGGCTACACGATGCCGGTCACCAGGACGACGATGACGACGATGGTCACCAGAGCGATGAGCCCGGCGACGCCCAGCGCGAGGTAAAGCTCCGGAATCTTCTGCGGCATGGCGATGCTCCTCTCCTTGTCCACGAGCCTGTAGCGCGGAATCGGTCACGGTCAGCCTACCATATATGACATAAATGGATTCGTTTCGCAACGAGCAGCCGGATCGCTCGCCGGCGCCCATGCCGGACGCCCCGGTCGCGAGCGCCCAAATCGGACAGTGCGGTCGGCGCCGCCCGTATCGGACGGCACGCCACCCGCGCGGCGCTCCGCCCGAAACGCGCCTCGACATGGTCCCACACCCGTCTCACTCAATCCCATCCCGTCAAGAAAGTCATCCCCGCCCTTCCCAACGCACTCCCACTCGGTCCCACGTAACGCAAAAGCAAGCAAAGCTTTGCAGACAGCAGAAACGGCCGAAAAACCGGCTCATCCCACAAGCGTACTCGTCCTCCCACTGTGAAACAAGCACAGACGTCCGCCAGGCCGCTTGGAGCACGGGCTGCGCGGCTGGCGGCGCGCCAGCCGGGGCCAAGGCGCCAATCCGGTAAGAGCGCAGTCCATCTTCAGGACCCACGGGCCCGCACACCACCGCTACGACCCGGATGATATATCCGGGACATATCGGCAGAATACGCTTTCTCCGACGGTCAGTGATGGTGGAAGCCCTGTGCCCTATCAAGTACCCTCCGAGAGGGCAGCCATGCCGTCGACTGTCCGAGGCTTTACGGCTGCCTGGCGGGTGACATGGACGGATAGGGTTAATCTACAGCGGGAAAACACCGGCTTTGCCTCTTTATGCCTTTCGAGGCGATAGGAAGAGGTAGGGCACGAAAAACGCCCTTGACTTCCAGTCCGACACGCTTATACTGTTGCACAGTTACCCGACTGATCCTCCAGCGGGAGTTATGCGGCCGTGGGCATGATAAGTGTCGAACTTTGGGACTCGACGGGCAATAAACGGCAGACGGCGGAGCTTCCCGACGATGCACCTGTCAACCAGATCATGGACGTTCTGGTGGACCGGTTGAACCTGCCGCGCACAAGCCCCGATGGACAACCGATGAGCTATAAGTTCCACCACAAGAAATCAGGCAGACAACTGAGTGATGATCAGACGTTTGCTGATGCCGGTGTTGAGGACGGCGATATCCTCCGTGTTGTGCCGGAGATTACAGCTGGACTGTCCGGCGGGGCCGTGGACTGACCAGTTGGAGAATGTACAGATTCATAACCACCAGGCGGGTGGCAGCGAGGTGGAGCGATGGAGGAAGTCGTCCGAATCAACCTGAATGAAGAGGCCCAAGAGGGTCGTTTTTCGCGGTTTGGGCTGATCCCTTGGTGGGATCAAAAGAAGCTGGCGAATGCGAATATCCTGGTAGTGGGGGCCGGCGCGCTGGGGAACGAGATAGTCAAGAATCTCGCGTTGCTTGGTGCAGGCAACGTAATGGTCGTTGACATGGACCTGGTGGAGAACTCCAACCTCTCACGCTCGGTGCTGTTTCGCGAAAGGGACAACGGCAGGCCAAAAGCCGTGGTCGCAGCAGAAGCTGCCCAACGTATTTTCCCCCAGATGAAGGTGCGGCCGTTCACCGGAAACGCAGTCTACGATCTGGGGCTGGGCGTGTACCGATGGGCCGACATCGTACTGGCCGGCCTGGACAATCGGGAAGCGCGGCTCTCGGTGAACCAGAACTGCTATCGGGTGAATCGACCGTGGGTGGACGGCGCGATCGAGAAACTTGCCGGTGTTGCGCGCATGTTCGAACCGCCGGACGGAGCCTGCTACGAGTGTACGATGAACGAACGCGACTGGCAGTTGCTTGAGATGCGACGCTCATGCAACCTGCTCAGCCGTGAGGACATGCAAGAAGGCAAAGTCCCGACAACGCCCACCGTGGCCTCCGTGATCGCCGCCATGCAAGTGCAGGAAGCAGTCAAATACCTGCACGGTCTGCCGACGCTGGCTGGCAAGGGTTATGTTTTCAACGGAGTCGAGCAGGACAACTATATCGTGGAGTATGTCCGGAAGGAGCAGTGTTTCAGTCACGAGACCTACACTCCTATCGTCGAGTTGCCCGGCGGGGTCTCGGATATGGGCCCGAAAGACCTGTTCGATGAGGCGCGGGCGGACCTTGGGCCTGATGTGGTGGTCGAGCTCAACCGTGACATTGCTCGCAGCTTCCGTTGCAGGGAATGTGGGAGAGAGGAAGACGTCTTTCGGTCGTTAGGAAAGGTACGGGAGAGTGAAGCCGCTTGTCCGCACTGCGGTCAAACACGCGAAGTCCTCACGACACACACTATCGCACCGGGCGTGGACGTTGCCGATCACACGTTCGAAGAGCTCGGAGTACCGCCACTTGACATCGTGGGAGTACGCGCCGGAATGCAGCAGGTGTTCTACGAATTCAGGGGGGATGCCCAACGGGTTTTGGGACCGCTCTGGGGAGGGCAGTAACACGATGGAGCCCCCGTATTCGAGCTGCGAGGTAGATGTCTCGGACGTGAGGAAACGCGATATCCCCCGCGGAGAGTTTCCCGCGCCGTACCCCTCGTCCGATTTCCGGGTGTGGATGTCCCCCCCGGCCCACAGCGACATCCTGGCGCACGCCCGAGAGGACATGACCGCGGAGCTGTGCGGACTGCTGGCGGGTAAGCTGGAAAGAGATGACTTCGGGCCTTTCGCCAGGATCGAAGTGGCGATAGCGGCCGCGGCGGCCGAAAGCGCCGCCACGCGTGTAACCTTCACCCATAAAACATGGGAGGAGCTTTACCGAAAGCTCGACACGGAGTATCCCGACAAAGAGATTATCGGCTGGTATCACACTCACCCGGGCCTCGGGGTCTTCCTCTCTCCTATGGACCTGTTCATCCACGAGAACTTCTTCGACCTGCCGCATCAGGTCGCTTTCGTGGTCGATCCCCGTGGCGAAGACGAAGGATTGTTTGTGTGGAAGGAGGGCGCGATCAAACCGGCGCAAGCATACTGGGTGGGTGACGTTGTGAGGCCTATGGGCTTGCCCCAAGGTGGTCCGAATCGGTACCGGCCCCTGGGTGACACTGACGTCGACACTGAAGGATCGGTCGAGCCAGAATCTGGAGCAGCTGAGTTTAGTTGGCACGCACTGCAGTTCGTCTTACTCGTACTGTGCTGCTTATTCGTCTTCTTCCAAAGACAGGCTGAGGCAATTGTGGAAAAGCTCGCACTTGCAATAATTCAGTGGTTCACTGCCCCCCTGTCGTCGCTGAAACATTTTTTTGGCTGGCTGCCATTTTGTTAATCTAAGCTCAACCGGGCTGCGGCGAGGCTCGCTTACAGAGAGAAGCTGGCGGATACAGCAGTATCGACTGCTGGTTGGCAAAGCCGCGGCTGGTTTGTTTGGTTCCTGGGAGAGTGTAAGCAACGGAGAGCGAGCGATGGCCGAAAAAGACGCAGATATACGAATCACATGGGATGACATTCAAGAAGGTCAGCACGAGACCAGTGGCGCTACAGGCCGGTCCGCCGAGGGTGAAAGCACAATCCGAGTGGCCGACAGGGCGCAGGACAGCTCGTCAGACCGAAGAAGCTATGGACGTATAGCACGATCCAGGCCCGGCGGGAAGAGGGTGTCATCTTCACGCCGTTTTCTTCTGGCGGCCCCGTTTTACATGTGCGTCGCTGGCATATGCGGCGCTCTTGTCGGCTGGGGCGTCACCGAAGCGGTGCTCTCCGATAGGTTGCACACCAATTACCTTGAGATGCTGGGCGAGATGGCCCTGTGGTTTGGGGTGATTGGCGCGTCCGTCGGTGCGCTCATCGGGGCCGCTGAAGGAGTCGCATCACGCGCATGGAATAAAGCCATCAGCGGCGGTGCAGCAGGCCTTGGGATTGGATTGATCGGTTGTGCAGTTGGAGGAATAGTTGCACAGATTACTTACACGTTACTGCTCGCGTCGGGCGACACACTGACGCTTTCCCGCCAAATGACCGCTCGCACTATTGGCTGGGGCGTGGCTGGAATGTTCCTCGGTCTGGGTCCGGGCGTTGCTACGTTGTCGGGCAAGAAGCTGCTCAACGGGTTGCTCGGCGGCCTGGGAGGCGGGCTGGTTGGCGGCTTGCTCTTTGACCCCGTGGGAATGTTGACCGGGGCTATCCGAGGAGGCATGGTGAGCCGCCTGATTGGCCTTCTCATTATCGGTGGGACGACCGGAACGTTAATCGGTCTGGTTGAGAACCTCTTGAAGGACGCGTGGCTTTACGTCACCAAAGGCCCCCTTGCCGGCAAGCAGTTCGTTATCTACAAGGATCCCACCATCATCGGGAGTTCCCCGAAGGCCGAAGTATACCTGTTCAAAGACGACGCCATCGAGCCACAGCATGCCGCTGTGCACACTCTTGACAGCCGCTACGAGATCGAAGACCTGGCCACTGAAGCGGGCACATATATTAACGGGCGTCGTGTACAGAGACAGCGCCTGCGGGACGGTGATCTGGTACGAATCGGCAAAACGGTCTTCGAGTACTCCGAGAAGACCAGAGAGGCTTGACACCGAAACAAGGCCTTGAACGTGGAGCTGGCCGTGGACTCGGTTATGGCAAGATGTGGTGACTGCGGTCACCAGTGGAGCGTGAAGGACGACCGCAGCGGGCGGGAGATCCCCTGCCCCGTGTGTGGGGCGCCGGTCAGAGTGGTGGCCGACAATGGCCAGGAGCCGGCTATCCGGATCGAGAAATCTGATCTGAGAGCGACAACGAGTGAGGCGAAGCAGAAAGGTGGCGGTTGGCTCCCGGCGCGGAGCACTCTGAAGGCCAATCGCCGCATTGCCGGGAAAGTCTGCTCGATTTGTCAGGACAGCATACAGTTTGGAGAGGCGGTCCAGATCTGCGGGGAGTGTGACTTGCCGTTCCACGCGGAGTGTTGGGCCGAGAATGGCGGCTGCGGCACATACGGCTGCTCCGCCTCTCCGGACGACATGAGCGGTCCCTCTGAAGGCTCGTCACAACAGCAGAGCACTGGTCGTCCTGCTGCCTCTGCCCCTGGCGAAACGGAAACGGCCGACGGCTCCTCTACATCGGCGGGGACGCCTCAAGCAGGAAGCCGTACGAGCGGACTGGCTATTGCGAGCTTCGTGCTGGGATTGCTCGGGCTCTGCGGCATCGGTTCCCTGCTGGCCGTGATCTTTGGCCATTGCGCCCTATCGGAGATTGACAAGAGCGGTGGAGCCGTCACAGGCCGGGGATTGGCGGTCGCCGGGTTGGTACTCGGTTACGTCTTCGGGGCCATCACCGCAATCTGGCTTGTCGCCGCATTCTCAGGTTCACTATGACAGAGACGCTGAGGCCATGAACGTTCGTCTGCGCAGGCTTCAGGCCGACCACGACCGCGTGCAGAAGTTGTTCGGGGATTCACCCCATATTCGTATCAAGGAGGCGCGAGGGGATCCACCGGAGACCTACGAGATTGAGTACCGGCTCAAAGGCCTAATGTTAAGCGAGGACGGCGAAATTGTGGAACGGGATCGCCATTCTGTGGAGATAAACCTGCCCCGCGAGTACCCCCGTCGCAAGCCACAGTGCAAGATGCTGACTCCCGCTTTCCATCCGAACATCGACTCATCCGCCATATGTATCGCGGATCACTGGGCTCCTTCCGAATCTCTGGCCGATCTGATTGTCAGGATCGGACAACTGCTCGCGTTTCAGGACTACAACACGAAGAGCCCGTTGGACGGCGAGGCCGCCCGGTGGGCCGAAGAGAACGGGGAGTTGTTCCCCGTTGATTCGACCGACTTGATCCCGGCCGAACCCGCTGCCGACTCGCGCTCAGACCTGGTCCCCGCGCAAAGAACCGAAGCCGACCAGTGTTGCGAGAATTGCGGGGCTCGCTCCTCCGAGGTCGATCTGGTCGAGTGCGCCGGGGGTCACCTTGTTTGTCCCGATTGTGCGGCTCCGTGCGAGCGTTGCGGCCGGACGGTCTGTGTGCTGTGCGAACTCTCAGCGTGTGCGCTATGTGGCGCCCAAGGATGCGATGCATGTTTGGACGTCTGCCCGTTTTGTGACAAGCAGGTCTGTGCGGCTGTTGCCCAGCACTGGTGGCATTGCTCTCGCTGCGGAACGCGCATGTGTAAGGAATGTGCGCAATTATGCAGCGTGTGTGACGGACTGTTCTGCCCCGAGGATGTGCTCTCCTGCCGAACCTGCGGCGAGCCGATTTGCGTGGACTGTGCTGAACCGTGCTTTCTATGCGGACCGGACTTTGCTCATCACGCCTCGGAGCTGACAGAGTGCAGTGTCTGTGGACTCATCTTCTGCGAACGCCATGTGCGGGAAGGTCGCATCTCGGGGGATACGGTGTGTAACAAATGCGGGCTGGTTTGTACCGCATGCACTGGATGGGTAGCCCGCATCGAGACGATAGCCTGCACAGTTTGCGGCCAGAATGTCTGTGCTAAGTGCGCCATGACATGCCAGGCCTGCGGCAAATCCACTTGCCCCGACCACGTCCACGAGTGCGATATGTGCGGCAGGCAAGTCTGTCGGAACTGCTCTTTCATATGTCCTGAATGCGACTCTGTGTACTGCGACGCACCCTCTCACAAAGCCGAATGTGGCATATGCGGGGAATTGCTCTGTATCCGCTGCTTAGTCCAGTGCAACACTTGTTCGCTGCTGGTATGTGGCGACGAGGTCGAGACATGCCCGTTTTGTCGGGTTGATGGGTGTCTTTCCTGCCTTATCAACTGCCCCAAATGCGATCGACTGCTGCACGAGAAGCATCTCGGAACCTGTGCGCTGTGCGACGCTTCCGTGTGCCCAACCTGCTTGCACACATGCAAGGCCTGCGGGCGAGAAGTCTGCGAGGATCACTTCTATAACGAACACGAGCTATGCGTCCGTTGCTTCGAACGCCGGGACAAGTGGATTGCAGTCGTTGGCATCACCCTGGTAGGGCTCGTGATTGCAGGCGTGATCGCGCTGCTCGTATTCGTTTCATCCGGGCCGTAGCCTCACACGATGTGCTCCCACCGTCCGCATTCCAACTCCACACGGCTGGTACTTCATAGGGGAGGACCAGTCCAAGGGTGTGGCCCCCTCACTCCATCATCTCCCAGATGGGGGGGAGCTGCTCGCGGCCGAGGACTATGGGCTTTATCCCCGCCATCTCGCAGAGCATCGTCAGCTCGCGCACGCGGTCGCCCGGCACCCCTGCGCGTGGTTGCACGGGAAGACGTTCAGGAACTCCTCGAACGAGCCCTCCAGCTTCGCCCAGACGTGCGGCCACGTCGGGTCGGTCTGGTCCTTGAGCGCCTGGCTCTCGTCCGCCCGCAGCTCGACCGACTCGCCCGGCAGGATGGCCATGAACGGCTTCTCGTCCCACAGGCCCAGCCACGGGAGATCGGCCTCCTCATCCCGCGGTTGCGCTTCACTGTTCGGCGCGTCGGCATGTTCCGGGGGTGAGTTGGCCCTCATGCCCCCGGTGCGTTATGCTGGCATCCTGCGCCCCTGCCAGCGGAGATACCGACATGAGCGAACTCGACCTGCCGCCGCCGGTCCCCCACGACCTGCCGCGGGAGCGGATCATCGGGCTGACCACCACGGTGCCCGTCGAGGTCATCTTTGCCGCCGGGCTGGCGCCCGTGGACCTGAACAACCTGTTCATCACGGCCGACGACCCCGCCGCGCTGGCCGAGGCCGCCGAGCACGCCGGCTTCCCGCGCACGTGCTGCTGCTGGACGCGCGGCATCTACGGCGTCGTCCACGCTTACGACATCCCCCGCCTGCTGATAGTCACCCGGGGCGACTGCAGCAACGCCGAGGCGCTGATGGAGATACTGACCCACGAGGGGATCGAGTGCATGACCTTCGATTACCCGCCCGAACCCGACGCCGACGCAATGCGAGGAGCCCTGGTCGAGCTTGCGGACTCCTTGGGCACGAGCCTGGACGAAGCGGAGGCGTGGCGCGAGCGGCTGGAGCCGGCGCGGGAGGCCGCGGCGGAGATTGACCGGGTCTCGTGGGAAGAGGGCCGTGTGGGCGGGCTGGAGAACCACCTCTGGCTGGTGAGCACGAGCGACTTCTGCGCCGACCCCGAGCGCTATGCGACCGAGGCCGAACGGTTCGTCCGCGCGGCAGCCGCCCGCGATCCCCTGCCTCACGGGCTGCGGCTGGGCGTCTGCGGCATCCCCCCGATCGTCACCGGCATGTTCGATTACCTGGAGGACCTGGGCGCGCTGGTTGTCTACAACGAGACGCCGCGCCAGTTCGCCATGCCTTTCCCGGCCGCCTCGCTGGCCGAGCAGTATGCCCTCTACAGCTACCCCTACGGCGTCTTCCCGCGGATAGAGGACATCAGGAGAGAGTGCCGGCGGCGCTCACTGGACGGCGTGATCCACTACGTGCAGAGCTTCTGCCACCGCCGCATCCAGGACCGCATCGTGCGGGACGGGCTGGAGCTGCCCGTGCTGACCATCGAGGCCGACCGGCCGGGGAAGCTCAGCGGCCAGTTGAAGACTCGCCTCGAGGCGTTCGTCCAGATGCTGGCCGCCCGCAAGACGGGTACGACGCTGCTGTGAGGGTTTTTTGACAACCGCTCCAGGCCACAGGAAGAATGGCGACCGGCACGGCGGAGCGGGCCTCAAAGTTCCAGCAGGCCGCTGCAGGAGTGGCGGCCGGCCAGATGCAGGGGACGGCCGTTGCCCCAGATGCGCCGGTGCGTGGCCAGCGCGACCTCCGGCGTGTTGTTGTCCGCGGACAGATGCGCGAGGCACGCCCAGCGGAGCCGCTCACCGGCATGGTCCCGCAGTAGATGGGCGGCCTCCACGTTGGAGATGTGGCCGCCCGGCCCCTTGATGCGCTCCTTGAGGAAGCGCGGGTAGCGACCCGTCTCCAGCATGTCCGGGTCGTAGTTGCTCTCCAGCACCACGGCGTCGACAGACGCCACCGCCTCGGCCAGGCCGTCGAAGACGTGGCCCAGGTCGGTCAGGATGCCCAGTCGGCGGCCGGCCGCCTCCACCACGAAGGCCACGCAGCCGCAGCCGTCATGAGCGGTGGGGAACGTCTCAACGGTCACGTCGCCAAAGCGCAATCGCTCCCCGCCGGGGAAGCAGTTCACCGCCGCCGCGTCGACGTCCCCTATCCTCTGGGCCGCGGACCGGTAAGCATCGCGGGTGATAAACAGCGGCAACCCGTGCATCCGGTGGAAGACTCCGGCGCAGAGCGTGTGGTCGCTGTGGTCGTGGGAAATGAGCAGCGCGTTCACGTCGGCCAGCGTCCGTCCGTGCGCGCGCAGGCGCCTTTCGGCCTGCTTGCAGCTTATGCCCGCGTCGAACAGCAGGCGGGTCTCCCCCGCTTCCACGTAGATGCAGTTGCCGTTGCTGCCGGACTGGAGCGATATGACGCGCAGAACAGACCGCCGCTGCCGACCGTCGGCGGCGATGGGCCGCACCACGCCGAGGTTGCAGTCGAACTCGAACTCCGGACAGCCCCGGGGGCACTTCACCGCCAGCGTTCTGCCCGTCAGACGGGGGACCCGCAGCCGCTGCCCGCAGGCCGGACACCTGACGAGCGCCCTGTCCACGGCGTCGCTCGACCTGTCCATTACCTCGCTCCCCCTCACTCGTTGAGCCCCGGCACCTGCGCCACCTCGTCGTCGCGCCAGCCCAGCATGGCCAGCTTGTTGCGGATGTAATACTTGTAATTCTCGTAGGAGACCGTCTGCGGTATGCGGTGGTCGCCGTGGGGAATGAAGCCGCCCTCTTCGACCACCGGCTCCACGCGGCGCAGCTCCTTGAGTATCTCCTGTTTGCCCTCGGCCAGCTTGTGTTTGTTGACGCCGCCGCGCAGCAGCAGTTCGCGGCCGAACATCTCGCGCAGCTTGACCGGGTCGGAGCCCGCCTGCACCTCGATGGGGAACATGCAGTTCAGTCCGGCCTCCAGCCACACGGGGACGAGCTGGGTGATGTCTCCGTCGCAGTCCGTCCATATGACGGTGCAGCCGTGCTCCCGCAGCAGGTCGCAGACCCGCTTCAGTCGGGTGCCCACAATCTCGCGGAACATCTGCGGGCTGAGCATGGGGCCGTTGCGGAAGCAAATGTCCTCCCAGCCCCCGGCGAAGTCCACCTCGATGTATTTCAGCGCCTCTTCAATCTGGCGGTAATAGACCTGAGTCAGGGTCTCGACTATCTCCTCGACCAGCTCCCGGTCGTCGTAGAGCATCATGGAGATGTTCTCGAACCCGATCCAGTTGCGGGGGATGCCGAAGTAGGAGCCGATGCCGGTGCCGACGGGCACGTCGGCGCGCAGCAGTTCGCGTCCCAGTTCCTTGTAGTTCGTCTCGAACCGACGCGGGTCCTCCGGGTCCAGCCTTTCCTTGAACCGCTGCCAGTCCTCCCGGTTCTCGATGGGCATCTTGACGAAATGGGGAATGGTCTTGATGCCCCTGGTCTTGACCTCCTGGATGGTGCCGTCGGGCAGGCGCTCACGGCGGTAGTCCTCCCCCTCCTCCAGCAGTTCGTAGCCCTCTTCGAAAGGGGGTATGATGCCACCGTGGAAGGGTACGTGGCGCTTCGGGTCCACGCCGAAGTAGGCCTCCACGCTCGCATGGTCGTCGTACTGCTCCGGCAGTCCTTCCTCGTGCCAGCGCTCGAGCGCCTCCTCCAGATACCCGAACTCCCAGTGCGGAATGCGGTCCACGCGCTGGTAGTGCATCGTGCGGCGGAACCGCTCGCGATGCGTCATCGGGCCCATCTGGTGGTCAACAACCTTCTCCGAACCGCGCGCTGACATCGGCACTCCCCTCGGGTGCTGGGTTTCCAGGCGTAAACGGTCATGTTACCCCGCCGAGTTCCGAATGCAAGGACATCGGCCAGGAGGGCGAGCCGCCGGCCTCCGTTCCGGGTCCGGCACTCCCCGGAGCCCCGCATTGCCAGTGCCCCGACGGCGTGCGAGCCGTTGACAGAGAGCGGACGGCCCGTTATGTTGGGAGCGGTTCTGCAAACCTGGCTTTCCCGGGGCCCCCCAGACGAGGGATCGGCAGGCATCCGTGGACGGGGTCGACTTGAGCGGGCCCCTGGGATCGGGCCTCGGGCGTTCGTGCCCGGCCGGGTCCGGAATGGCCGGACGGTGCGGGCGGTTATGTCGAGTCCGTGCCGCCACCCGTGGGCGATGGGAAAGGGGCGAGTCGGCTCCATGGAAAACGCCACGCACGAGAGATTCGCCGCTCGGGTGAACGACCATATGCCCGCGCCGCTGCCCGGCGTGCCACTCGTCCGGGGCGCCACCGACCCAAACAATGATCCGCAATGGCCCACCCCCCACCATATGAGCCAGCGCAACGCGGCCTCCGCCATGCAGCGCAGCGCGCGTCAGGCCCGCCAGGAATTCCTCGACGGCAACCGGGTTCAGGCCGCCTATCAGTTTGGGGTTACCACGCACTACGCCCTCGATGTGATGGTTCCCTACGGGGAGGACGACCCCCAGCACGCCTACTTCGAGGGTGAGTTCGACGCCGCCGATCAGCGGCTCGATTACGGGACGGAAACACCCGCGGGTCTGGCCGACGCGCAGGTGGTTCAGCGGGCCATTCGGCGCATCGTGGCCGCCTCCTCCAGGCGCCCTGTTGACCGTGAGCGGCGGTTGCGGGCCGCCTATGCAAACCTTCTGCGCATCGGCGTGGCCATTACGCAACCCGCCTGTCCCAAACGCCTTCAGCGCCACTGCCGCAAAGCGTATAACGAACTGGTAGAGAACCTGCAGCCGGAATTGCAGCGTTACCAGGATGTGCTGCGGAGCGCCGTGCTCGAAGGGCTCGAGGAGGTCTCCCCCGACGGCAAGCCGCTGACGGGCAACCTCTGGCGGCGCGTAATGGCCCGGCACGAGGCCCTGTGCGGGCAGGGCCGCAGCCCGGCACTGCACCTGAGGCTGGCGACGCTCATGGCGCACCGCAGGTTCCGCGCCACAGCCGGGCGGGCCATCGACGACGCCTTCCAGTCCGAGGGCCACCACGCCACGTTCGCCGCCGAGTGCGCGGCCCTGCGTCGCCAGTACGAGGAACGGATCGAATCTATCGCCGAGCACTATGAGACGTGGGACTGGTTCCGCGTGCCATGGGACGAGTGGGAGGAGAAGGGGGAAAAAGCTTGTGAAGTGGTCTTTCAGAAGGCCGCCGACCTGCGTGAGCAACTCATCGAAGTCGAGACTGTCCGGTTCCGAGATGAGTGCCTGGATCAGTTCGAGGAACACTGGCGAGGCAGCCTCTCCCACCGTCTGACCCTCCACCTGCGCTCGCACCGGTGGGCCCGCGTCCTGCTGCCGCTGCTGCCGGCACTCGTCCTGATACCGGTCTTTCTGCTGCTGTGGTGGGGCGGGGCGGCTTCGCCGCTGGCGGCCGGCATCGTGCTAGCGTTGGTCGCCGCCGCGCTCGGCCTCTACATAGGGGTCGTGGTCCGCGACCTGCAGGTACTGACCGGCTACGCCGAATCCGCTGCCCCGACCCGGGCGGAGACGCCCAACGGGGAAGCCGGCCGGTCCCGGGAGGAAGCCGAAAGGGCCGGAGAGCGTGCGAAAGCCGGAGAAGACACCGCCCGCAGGCGCGCCGAGGGCTGATCGCCATACCTGCCTGACTCGACTTTCGCGGTCGCCGTCGGCCGCTGCCGACTCAGGAGCCACTCGTCGCTGACGGAGCTGGATGGTACCCGCCCTTTCCTTTTCCGAAACGAAGTGGAACCGAGTCGGGAGGAGTATTCCGACGGCCGCTCGGCAGCCGGGCCCGAGTTCGCCTATAGCTCCGGTGTGCCGCGGAGACCCGGCCCCGAGGTCGCTTGCGAGGACCGACAAGGGTGAGGATTTTTGGTCTTGACAAACGGCGATCCGTCCCTATAATTAGGGTTTCCGCAAGCGGACTACGGGCAGGGTTCGCCTTCCGCGGGGTCGTTTTGGATTACCCGATCACCAGCCCCGGCGACGCACTTCGGGGCTCGTTGACAAAACCGGTTCGCATGTTCCGCGTGCGCGTTCAGCGCGCGCTTTCAACGATCTGCGGGTTATAACCTCACCCGTGTTTCGAGAGACTATGTTCCCCGAAGGAGGTGTTTTGCGTATGGCCGGAAGGCACATGTCGAAGCATCTGCGTAAGAAGCGGCTGGAGCTCATCAGGCAGCGCCACCAGGCGTTGATACTGCAGCCGCGCGAAGCCCTCGCCGACGAATACGACGGCGAGTTCGAGGACCCCTTCGACGAGTTCGACGAAGCCGACAGGCTGGAACTGGTCGAGGCGGCCGGCGGCAGCGATATGTAGCACTCGCCGGGCCCGGCGCGGGTTATCCCTCACAAAGCCGGGCCACAAGACTTTCCACCCACACTCGTTCCTCGCCCGACCGCAGGGAAGTCGTCTTGAGTTCGTAGTCGGCCTCCGACAGGGCGCTCAGCCGCTCCCTGAACCAGCGGTCCGGCAACCCGGCGGCCGTTCTCAGGTCGCGACGCACAACGAAGGAAGGCAGCCCCAGCTTGCCCGCGATCTGGTTCTGCGAGGCGCCATCCTGCTTGAGCCTCTTTATCTGCCACAGGTTGCGGACCTGCCGGGCCAGCACGGCGATGATAGCTTCGAGTGCCTCTCCCCGCAGCAGCAACCGCTCGCAGAGCTTCGTGGCTTCGGCGCCATCTCCCTGACTGACGGCCGTGCCCAGCTCGAAGATGGACTGTTCGCGGCCGCGGACGCCGGCCTCCTCCACGGCCCGCATGTCCACGGTGTCTTCTGGCTCGCAGAAGAGCACGAGCTTCTCCAGTTCGTTGCCGAGAGCCATCAGGTTCGGCCCCAGGGCCTCAACCAGCGCCGAGGCGGCGCGGGGCGTGATCTTCTTGCCCAACTCCCTGGCCCGAGAACGCACCCAGTTCTCTGCGTCCCGCCAGCGCACCCGCGAGCAGTCCACCATGACCCCGGCGGAGGCGATAGCCTTCACGGCCTTTGTGCGGAAGTCGGCCCGGTCGAAGCAGAGAATCAGTATCCCCGACTCGGCCGGCCGCTCCAGATAGGCCGCGATGCGGTCGGCGTTGTCCTTCGCAAACGCGTCCCCATCCTCCACGACGACGACCCGCCGCCCCTCCATGCCCATAAAGGGTATGGTGCGCAGCTCGTCGAAGACGGCGGCCGGCTCCGGCGCCTCCCGGAAGGTCCGCACGGTGCCGCCCGGCTGATCGTCGGGCACCAGAGTGTGCAACAGAAGGTTGAGGCCGCGGGCAAGGAGGGCCTCGTCGTCACCGTGCAGGCCGTAGGCGGGCGCGGGTCCGGACTCCTCCAGGTGTTGCTCGAGCCTGAGTGCTTTGACTTTAGGCATTGGTTGCTGCTCGCGCGTGGAGAAGAAGGTGCGTGGGGCTGACCGGCAATCAGAAACCGCCGATAAGCTCGTCTTCCAGGGTGCGCTCTTTCTCTTCGATCTCGTGTCGGATGACGGCGGCCAGCCGGCGGACGCCCTTCTCGATCATCTCGTCGGAGGCGTGGCTGAAGTTCAGCCGCATGGTGTTGTGCCCGCCGCCCTCGGGGAAGAAGGCATGGCCCACGACGTAGGCCACGTCGTTGGCGATGGCCTTGGCGAACATGTCCCGCGTATCGATGAACTCGGGCAGAATGACCCAGACGAACAGGCCGCCCTCCGGGCGGTTCCAGCCGACCCGCTCGGGGAAGTACTCATCCATTGCTTCCAGCATCTTGTCCCGCTTGCGCTTGTAGAGGCCAATAATCTGGTCGATGTGGGGGAAGAGCATGTCGTGGTACATCGCCTCAAAGATGCAATACTGCGCGAACGTGTTGGAGCAGAGGTCCTGGGCCTGCTTGGCGAGGCAGGCCTTGTTGACGATGGACTCCGGGGCGGCCATCCAGGCGATCCGAAAGCCGGGGGCGAGTATCTTGGAGAAGGAGCTGAGGTAGATGACCCGGTCCTCCGCGTCCAGGCTCTTGATGAGCGGCACGCGCTCGCCCTCGTAGCGGAGGAACCCGTACGGGTTGTCCTCAACGATAAGGGTGTCGTAGTCGCAGGCCAGGTCGTATATACGCTGGCGGCGCTCCAGGGGAATGGTCACGCCGGAGGGGTTCTGGAAGGTGGGCACCAGGTAGATGAACGCCGGCGTGCGCTTCTCGGCGGCCAGCGACTCCAGCTTGTCCTCCAGCATGTCCACCCGGATGCCGTCGGAGTCGAGGGGAACGGTCTCGATGCGGGCCTGGAAGGCGTTGAAGCAGAGCGCCGCCCCCAGATAACAGGGCGCCCCGGCCACAACCGTGTCCCCGGGGTCCAGCAGGATGTGGGACAGCAGCGTGAGGGCCTGCTGAGAACCGTGCGTGATCAGGATGTTGTGGATGCTCTGGGGCGTGTCGTAAACCTCCCCCATGCCCCGCGCGATGGCGTCCCGCAGCTTGTTGTGCCCCTCGGTGGGCCCGTACTGGAGCGCCTCCCGCGGATGCTCGGCCATGACGTGGTCGATGACGGTGCGCAGGTTCTCGATGGGGAAGGCGTCCGGGTTGGGCAGGCCGCCGGCGAAGCTGATGACCTCCTCCCGCTGGGTGAGCTTGAGCAGTTCCCGGATTTCGGAGGCCTTCATGCGCCGGGCGTTGCGGGAGAACCTGTGGTCGTGTGTCTTTCGCATCATCCTTGCATGCACTCCTGTGGTGACAAACGGGCCGACGAGCGCGCCAGGCCGACTACCTTATCAGGATACCGGGCCGGTCAATCTCCTGCCCTTCGAACTCGGCGTGGACGACCGGCCAATCGTCCGAGGGCCCGGTCAGGAAGGCGACGCCCTCCCCTCCGGCCAGAATGGTGTCTTCCGACTTCGTGCCCGTGATGGACGGGTTCCACGCGAACGCCTGCGCGGGCAGCACACGCTGCGACGAACCCGGCGTCACCACGTACTCGCGCGACCGGTAGCCGATGGCCCCGCCCTGATGGTGAAGCTGCCACTCGTTGGGCACGTCGGCGTCCGCGTAGGCACGGCGCGCGGCGTCCAGCACGTCCGCAACGTCCGTCTCCGGCATGGTGGACAGTATCATGGCGGCATCCACCGCGCAGACGGCCCGGTGCCTCTCGCGCAGTTCGGGGGGTGGTTCGCCGAAGTGCAGCATGCGGCTCAGCGCCGCGACCAGCCCCTGCCGGCGGCCGCAGACCACGAGCAGCGCGCACTGCTCGATCGGGTTGTTCTTGGGCAACGGGTGGCGCCAGTCCTTCGTCCGTTCGTCGGCCGCCACCAGCAGCACGATGGGTGTTACGCCGCGGGCGCGCAGCTCTCGGGCCGTCAGGCCGGCCGCCTCCGCCTCGGTCATGCCCTGCTCCACCGTGCGGGCGGCTTTCTCCAGGGCCGCCGTGGCATCCTCGCCCAGCGCCTGGTAGCGCTCGACCTCCGCTCCCGTCAAGCAGTAGCGCAACCGGTCGAACTCGGCCGGCACAGGCTGGAGGCCCGCCGCTCCGTCGTCCGCGACGAACCGTGCGCCCCGGCTCAGGCAGCGCAGCATCGCCTCACGGCGTTCCGGTTCGTGCCAGGGATAGACCTGCACTTCGGTTATGTCCAGTTCGTCCAACTCCTCTGACAGCAGACGGTCGGCTTCGATGTTGCTGGAGATGAGGGTGACGCAACCCGAACGCACGACCAGCGTGGCCGCGCCGGTCTCCACGCTCGTGTCCACGACGTTGTCGGCGCCGCATCCGAGCCAGGCGAAGTTCTCCGCGCGTGTCAGGGCGACACCCGCCAGTTCATGCGTGGAAAGGAAGTTCTCGACTCTTTCCAGCTTGGCGGCGAACTCTTCGGCCTTCCTCATGGCGCACCCTCCTCGTCTGCTCGGTGTCTTGCCAGCCAGGCCTCCAGGTCCGCCTGCGTGTCGATGCCGATGGGCCTGTGATGAGTGATGCCGACCTTTATGGCAAAGCCGGCCTCCAGGGCCCGCAGTTGCTCCAGCTTCTCCGACGCCTCCAGGGCCGAAGCCGGCAAATCCGCATAGCGAAGCAGGAAGTCCCGCCGATAGCCGTAGATACCCAGATGGTGAAGCGGACGCGCCGGTGCCCCCGGAGGAGGACCTTCATAGTCGCGGGCGTACGGGATGGGGCTGCGGCTGAAGTAAAGGGCGCGCCCGCGGCGGTCCAACACCACTTTCACGACGTTGGGATTTCGCCACGTTTCCGCCGTCTCGATGGGCGTCGCGAGTGTGCTCATTGACGCCTCCGGATCGTCGTCCAGCAGCCGCACAACCTGGTCCACCTGCTCCGGGAGTATCTCCGGCTCGTCGCCCTGGACGTTCACCACGACGGGATGGTCCAGCCCGGCGGCCACTTCCGCTATCCGGTCGGTGCCGCTGGCGTGGTCATCGCGCGTCATGCGGACGAGGCCACCGAAGTCGCGCACGGCGTCGGCCACGCGCCGGTCGTCGGTGGCCACGATGACGACTGCCGCCGATCGGGCCTTCGCGGCGCGCTCGTAAACGTGCTGGATGATGTACTTGCCGGTCACCTCGCGAGCCTTCGGCAGCACCGGCTTGCCGGGCAGGCGAGCCGACCCGTACCGGGCCGGTATGATGACGGCGGCTTGTGCGGACACGCGTCCTCCCCGTGCTGGAGGCGGCTTTATTTTAGCGCAGCCGGTTCCCCGCGCAACCCCGCGGGGCGCGCCGCCCTCAACTCAGAGCCCGAAGAACGGCGATCCGGGCGTTCTCCTTGATGTGGATGCCGGCTTCCGGCACGGAAAGGACCGAGCAGACGTCGCCTTCCCCGACGATGGTAGAGCCGAGCCGGCAGCCGCACCGCAGCAGACGCTCGCTGCTGACAAGCAGCATCGGAGGCGCGCCCTCCTTGATGCGCTCGTTGAAGCGCACGAGGTAGTCGCCTTCGTTCAACCGCCACCACGCGTATCTCTCCCCGGGCATGTGCTCGGAGAGCTCGATCGGATGGGTGGCCGCATCCTTCAGCTCGCCGCCGCCGAAGTCCAACCGGCCGCGCGTGTGGATGCGGGAGATCTCGTCCACTGTCAGATGCACGCCGTCGGCGCACACCTGGGTCTCCCGGTGAATCGTGCCCTCAAGCCACTTGTCGAACACTTCACCTGCGTCCATCGCTGCACCCCCTGCCACAGGCTCCACGAGCCGCTGCCGGACGGTTTCGTGCCGAAGGCGGGTCGGTTTCCTCGCTCCTGCCATGCCCGGACGCCGGCAGCGTCGCCCCCGCCCCGTCCGGGCGGATGCTGAATCCTGAGCGTAAGTATAACAGTGGTGGAGAAGTATTGCATCCCCATTCTCCTCGCTCCGGGGTCTTCTGCCGACCAATCTCTCGCACCGGGGCACGAAGGCGCAGAGTCGGCCGCCGATTGCGGCTCGGACATCGCGGGGTCCCGGCCGCGAGGCGCACTCCGACGGGCGGAAACGGGGCTTGCAGTGAGCGTCTCCACGCGCTCTTTGCCCGCTTCGTGCATTCCGTGCGCCCCGGCTCTGCTTGACCGGCCCGGAGCGCTGCCATAGAGTGGAAGCATCGCTCACACAGCCGCCCGGAGGCCCCTATGGATCGCATCCGCGTCGTCCGGACATCGGAGATCACCCGGGCGGTGGCCGACCTTTACCGCCAGATAAACACACACCTGCGGCCGGACGTGAAGGCGGCGCTCGAGCGCGCGAGAGAGCGGGAGGACAACGAACTGGCGCGGGACGTGCTGGGCGCGCTGCTGGAGAACGAACGCATAGGCGCCGCCGAAGGACTGCCCCTCTGCCAGGATACGGGACTGGCGGTCGCGTTCATCCGGATGGGGCAGAACGTGGTCCTCCGCGGCGGCTCCCTGCAGGAGGCGGTGGACGAGGGGATTCGCCGCGCTGCGGGCACCGGCCCGTTGCGCGCCTCGACCGTGGGGCACCCGCTCGAGCGCGACAACGTGGGCGACAACACCCCGGCGATAGTCCATCTCGAATCGGTGCCGGGGGATGTGGTCCGCATCCACCTGCTGGCCAAGGGCGGCGGCGCCGAGAACATGAGCCGCATCCACATGCTCAACCCGGGGGACGGCCGAGAGGGCGTGGTTCAGGCCGTGGTGGAGACGGCGCGGCGGGCGGGCGCCAACGCCTGCCCCCCCGTCATACTCGGCGTCGGTCTCGGGGGCGACTTCGAGAAAGCGCCCCTGCTGGCCAAGCGCGCGCTCCTGCGCGACCTGAACGAACCTAACCCCGACCCGGTGCTGGCCGAGCTGGAGGAGGAGGTGCTCAGCCGGGTGAACGCCCTGGGTATCGGACCGCAGGGCTTCGGCGGCAGGACGACGGCGCTCGCCGTTCTCGTCGAGGAGGCCCCGTGCCACATCGCCAGCCTGCCGGTGGCCGTGAACGTGGAGTGCCACTCCCACCGCCACGGGACGGTAGAGCTGCACGGCGCGCCATTTGAGTCCAACGGGGAGTGCGATGAGTAGCCGCCTCAAGAACGCCGTCATCCTGGTGATAGTAGGCGTGCTGCTTGCGGCGGCCATCGGCCTGCTGGCGCAGCAGTTGGGTCCCGCCGCACCGCCCGAAGCACGGCCCGGCGTGGTGACCCGCGTGTACGATGGGGACACAGTGGACGTGAGCCGCGCGGGTCGCGTGCGCCTGCTGGGCATCGACGCCCTGGACGCGCACAACCGGGTGCGAAGGGCCGAGCAGGCCGAGTACTACGGCATGTCGCAGGAACGCGTGCGCTACTGGGCGGGGCAGGCCGAGGAGTTCGCTCGGGAGCGCCTGCTGGGTCGCAACGTCGTGCTGAAGTACGGGTATGAGATGCGCGACAGTTACGGCCGACTGCTGGCCTACGTGCACGTGCGTGCCGAGTCCGGGGAGTCAACCGCCGATTTCAATCTACTGATGATCGAAGAGGGGCTGGCCTCGGCCTACCGCCGGTTCGACCACCCGCGGCGACGGGAGTATATCCAGGCCGAACGTCACGCGCGCGGCGAGGAAAGGGGGTTCTGGCAGGATGTCCGGCCCCGCAGATCCGACTGACGCCCTGCCGGAGGCGGGTGGGGTTTACGTGTTCGTCATGCACTGCGGGCGGGCATTCAGCGCCCGCATTGGGGCCCTGGGGGAGCTGGGATTCGAACCCGGCTTCTATTGCTACGTGGGCAGCGCCCGCGCGGGCCTGCGGGCACGCGTCTGTCGCCACCTCCGTCGCGGCGGCAAGCGCCCCCACTGGCACATCGACTACCTGCGGCCCTGCGTCCGAGGGGTGGGCGCGATGGTCTGGCCCGGGAAGGACGCGGACGAGTGCGTCCTCAGCGGCCTCGTCGCGGAGAAGGCGGAGCGCTCCGTGCCGAACTTCGGCTGCAGCGACTGCGCCTGCGGCAGCCACCTGCACTTCACGCGAAAGCACCCCGCCGAACTCCTGAGGCAGATTGCTCCAGAAGGTGCACGCTGGATTGCCTTCGGCGGTGAGGACGAGGCCACGTAGCCCGTCGCAGGGCGGGCGGCACGACGCCAGGGGTGGAATGCCGAGGCTTTGGCCGGCGCGGGCGTGCACGAGGGTCCGCGACCCTGAAGGGGTCAGCTACCGACTCGGGCCTCGCGCTCTCGGACGCAAGACCGCTAACGAGAGTACGGAGAAACGGGGCAAACCCCGAAGGGTTCGCCCCGCGATGTGGTCAGTCGCTATCCCGCTTGCCTCAGGGGCTGGCGGGCGTTGGTTCTTTGCGGTCCACTTCCGCCTTGCTCTCGTCGTTGCGGAAGGTGAACTTGTCGTCCTCGGCCCCCACGATGACGCGTCCTTCGGCGAACTCGCCGGCCAGGATGCGCTCGCTCAGGGGATCCTCCAGATACCGCTCGATGGCGCGCTTGAGGGGCCGCGCACCGAACTCGGGGTTGTAGCCCTTGTCGATGAGCAGTTCGACGGCCTCCTCGGTGACGACCAGTTCCATGTCGTGCTCGGCCAGACGGTCACGAACCTTGTCCAGTTCCAGCCGGACGATCTTCTGCAGGTCGCGCCGCGTCAGCGAGCGGAAGACGATGGTGTCGTCGATGCGGTTGAGGAACTCGGGGCGGAAGTGCTTCTCCACCTCCTCCATCAGCCGGTCCTTCATCGACTGATAGTCGCTTTCCTCTGAGCGGCGCCGGAAGCCGAGGCCCGTGCTGTCCTTGATCACTTCCGCGCCGATGTTGGAGGTCATGATCAGCACGGTGTTGCGGAAGTCCACCCGCCGGCCGTAACTGTCGGTCAGCCGGCCGTCTTCCATGATCTGGAGTAGCATGTTGAAGACTTCGGAATGGGCCTTCTCGATCTCGTCGAACAGGACCACCGAGTAGGGCCGGCGGCGAATCTGCTCGGTCAATTGGCCGCCTTCCTCGTAGCCCACGTAGCCGGGCGGCGCACCGACCAGCCGGGAGACGTTGTGCTTCTCCATGTACTCGGACATGTCGATCTGGATGAGGGCGTCCTCGTCCCCGAACAGGAACCGGGCCAGGCAGCGGGCGAGCAGCGTCTTGCCCACGCCGGTGGGTCCGATGAACAGGAAGCTGGCGACGGGCCGCCGCGGGTCCTTCATGCCGGAGCGCGAGCGGCGCACGGCGCGGCTGACGGCGTTGACCGCCTCGTTCTGGCTGACCAGCGTTTTGTGGATCTCCTCTTCCATCTCCAGCAGCCTGGCCGCCTCCTCCACCTGCATGCGGCGGATGGGTACGCCGGTCATGCGGCAGACTATCTCGCGGATGACCTCCTCGTCCACGTCGCCGACCACTTCGCTGTCGGCTTCGGCCTCTTCCCGCTCGAACGCCTTCTTCTTCTTCTCCAGTCTGTCGATGCGATCACGCAGGCGGGCGGCGCGTTCGAAATCCTGCTCGACAACGGCCTGTTCCTTCTCCAGTTGCAGCTTGGCCAGGTCCCGCTGCAGTTCCTTCATCTCCGGCGGGGTGGTCATGCTGCGCAGGCGCACCAGCGAACATGCCTCATCGATCACGTCCAGCGCCTTGTCGGGCAGAAACCGCCCCGTAATGTAGCGCGTGGCCAGGTCCGTGGCGCTGACGATGGCCTCATCCTCGATCTGGACGTAGTGATGCTCTTCGTAGCGGTCCCGCAGGCCCTTGAGTATCTCGACGGTCTCGTCGCGGCTGGGCGGGTCCACCATGATGGTCTGGAAGCGGCGCTCCAGCGCGCCGTCCTTCTCGATGTATTTACGGTATTCGTCGGGCGTGGTGGCCCCGATGCACTGTATCTCGCCGCGCGCCAGCGCGGGTTTCAGCACGTTGGAGGCGTCGATGGCGCCCTCCGCGCCGCCCGCTCCAACCAGCGTATGGAGTTCGTCGATAAACAGAACGACGTTCTTCGCCTTGCGCACTTCCTGCATGACGGCCTTGATGCGCTCCTCGAACTGGCCGCGGTACTTCGTCCCGGCCACCATAAGGGCCAGGTCAACCACCACGATCCTGCGGTCCCGCAGGATGCGGGGCACGTTGCCGCTGACTATGTCCTGGGCCAGTCCCTCGACGATGGCCGTCTTGCCGACCCCGGCCTCTCCCAGCAGGACGGGGTTGTTCTTCTTGCGGCGGCAGAGCACCTGGATGACGCGCTCGATTTCGTCCTCGCGCCCGATGACGGGGTCCAGCTCGCCGCTCATGGCCTGCCGGGTCATGTCCCGGCCGAAGGAATCCAGGGCCGGTGTCTTGCTCTTCTCGCCCGATGAAGCGCGGGGACCGGAGTCCTCCTCGTCTTCCATCGGCTCCTGCAGTTCCATGATGGCTTCTTCGATGTCTTCGACGTCAATGCCGAGGTTCAGCAGGACCTGCACGGCCACCGAGTCCTCCTCCTGCAGCAGTCCCAGCAGCAGGTGCTCGGTGCGCACGTAGTTCTGCCCCAGCCTTTTGGCCTCCTCGGGCGCGTGCTCGAAGACGACCTTTTGTGCGCGGGGAGTGAAGGCGAACTGTTTGCCCCCGGAGACGGGCTCGCCCCCTCCGCGAACGAGCTTCTCTATCTCAATCCGCGCCCGGTTCGGCTCGATGCCCAGCCGCTGCAGCGCAGTGGCCGCGGTCCCCGTGCCTTCGCACAGCAAGCCCAGCAGCAGGTGCTCGGTCCCGATGTACTGGGTACCCATCCGCTGGGCTTCCTGGTGGGCGTAGTTGATGACCTTCTTGGTCTTGTCGGTGAATTTATCGTACATCTATCTCGCCTTAACTGCTTGCCAGTTTTTCTTTTACGTAATCGGCTCTCAGCTCGTTCCTGACGGATGTATCCAGGAGTCTACCATTCATTGTCTGCAAATGGGCCGGCAAAGTCAAGAGTAACAGGTCGTTGACGGTCTCCGGACGCGTCCGGTCCAAGACCTCCAGTTCCACCCCCAGTTTGACCTGGGACAGGAGGCTCAGCGTCTCCTCCGAGGAGATCGCCGAAGCGGAACTGAGCAGCCGGAACGCCCGCAGGATGCGCCCCCGGAACTCCTCCCGGTGGTTGGCGCGCAGGTCTTCCCGGGCCTCCCGCTCCATCACCACCAGCTCACGGGCGGCGTCGGTGACCGAATCCAGTATCTCGTCCTCGCTCACACCGAGCGTCACCTGGTTGGATATCTGATAGAAGTCGCCCGCCCCGTGCGTGCCTTCCCCGTAGACGCCCCGCAGGGCCAGGTTGTTGGTCTCGGACAGCTCGATCACGCGCTGCATCTGCTGGAGCATAGCCAGCCCGGGCAGGTGCAGCATGACCCCGGCCCGCAGGCCGGTTCCCACGTTCGTCGGGCACGCGGTGAGGTAGCCGAACTCGGGCGAGAAGCCGTAAGCAATCCTCTCCGCCAGCGCATCGTCGAAGCGGTCCGCCTCCTCCCACGCCTCCTCCAGTCGCAGGCCGCCGCGCATAAACTGCATGCGCAGGTGGTCTTCCTCGTTGACCATGATGCTGACGCGCTCGGCCTCGTCGAAGGCCACGCCCCGCACCCAGTCGGCCTCGGCGTGCTGGCTGCTGATGAGCCTCCGCTCCAGCAGAAGGTCCAGCAGGAGCTGGTCCAGTTGCTGCAGTTCCACGTAGTGGAGGGCCGGCTCTACGTCGGGAGCCATCAGGGCGTCGCGCAGCAGGCTTTCGACCCGGGCCCGCTCCTTCTCGGATGCCTGCGCCACAAACGGAGCGCCCTCGACGTTTCGGGCCAGCCGCACACGGCTGCTGACGACGACGTCCCCTTCCGGGCCGCCCCGCAGCCACTCGACCAGCCTACTCTGGAGATTCGCCAGGTTCATCCTGTTCGCTTTCCAACTCGTTGACGCGGTCCCTTATCCGGGCGGCGGCCTCGTAGTCCTCGCGCTCTACCGCCCTTTCCAGTTTCCGGTTCAGAGAACGCAGTTTGCTGGCGATGACAGCCTGCCGTCCCGCCTGCGGCGGCACTTTGCCGCAGTGGCGTGTGGCCCCGTGAACCTGATCCAGCAGGCTCTCCAGGGGCTCGGCGAACGCCTCGTAATCGTAAGGGCAGCCCAGAACCCCCCGCTGTCGGAACTCCAGGTAGCTGACCCCGCATCTCGGGCAGGTCTTCTGGCTCAACTCTTTGAACTCGGGCGAGACGGCGGCCAGTATCTGGGCGAAGAACTCGCCGGGCGATACCATCTTCTTCCCCTCCTGCCTGGCATAGCATTCTTCGCACAGATGGCGCTGCACTTTCTCACCGTCCACGAACTCCGTCACGTGCACGGTGGCGCGCTCCTCCCCGCATTCCTCGCACAGCGGGCCGCGGCGCTCCGGCGCCTCCTCTTCGTCTTCGGCGCTCATCTTATACTTTCCCCTATATGCGGCTCAGGCGTGTAGCACGCGCTGCACCGCTCTGATTCCCAGCAACGGACGTGCCGAACGCTGACATTCTCGGGTAGCTTCGGCGCCAGGTTCTCGGCCACGAAACGGCAGAGGTTCTCGGTGGTCGGATTCCAGCGGTCGAAGGGCGGAACTTCGTTCAGGTACTTGTGGTCAAGACGGCTCAGGACCTCCTTCAGGGCTGCCTTGAGGTCCCTGAAGTCCACCACCATGCCCATGCGGTCGAGTTCGTTCGCGGCGACCTGCACCTGCACGCGCCAGTTGTGGCCGTGCAGATTCTCGCACTCACCCTGGTATTCCCTCAGGTTGTGCGCCGCCGCGAAGTCACCTTCGATGGTCAGTTCGTACACTTCCCGACTCCTTTCCGCCGGCGTTGCCGGCAACCTCGACCCGCAATTCCATTCTATTTGGCGTGCCGCGGAGCGTCAAGGCGGTGGAGCGCCGCGCGCACCCCGGCAGGCGCACTGCGGCAGTTGCAGCCGCCCTGTCGCTGCTGTAGAGTGAAGCCTCTTTGCGCACGAACCTGGGCCACGCAGCCGGGAGCTTTCCGCGGAATCCCATGATAGCCATCATCTCCGACGTCCACGGCAACCTGGAGGCGCTGACCGCCGTCCTTGACCGGATCGGCGGCGCCCGGACCATCTACTGCGCCGGCGACATCGTGGGCTACGGGCCCAATCCCAATGAATGCTGCCGGCTGCTGCGCGAGCACGACGTGCAGTGCGTGAGGGGCAATCACGACCACATCTGCGCCACCCTCGAGGACGGCGAGCCGGCAGGCAAGGAGGCGAAGAAGTCCTTCCAGTGGACCCATGAGCAGCTAACGGACGAGAACATCGAATGGCTGCGCTCCCTGCCCCTGCAGTTGGACGTGGACGGCATGAGCATGGTGCACGGCGCCCCCGGCTCCCGGCGGGAGAACCTCCACGCCTACGTGCTGGACTACTACTACAGCGACGAGCGATACGAGGCACTGCTGGAGCAGGTGCCGGGCAAACGATTAGTGTTGGGGCACACCCACATCGCCCTGTCGCACGGGGTCAACAGCCGGATACTGAACCCCGGCAGCGTGGGCCAACCGCGCGACGGGGACTGGAGGGCCTCCTACGCGACCATCGAGGACATCCGCTACGGCTTCCGCTTCGTCCCTTCGCTGAAGGCCAGCTTCAGCATGACACCCGACGTAGTACATTTCCATCGGGCGGAGTACGATATGGAGGAAACGGCCCGGAAGATCGAAGAGCAAACGGACCTGCCCTCCCGGCTGGTGAAGATGCTGCGCCACGGGGGGCTGCACGTTTGAGGCGGCCGCCCATGGGAGAGGCCCCCCGAAACCCCGTTCGTGGCTAAGGCGCGCGAAAAGTCAGATCGCGAGCCGCCGGCCACATAGCAGGTAGTGTACTGACCCCCGCTCCCGCAGCCGGCCAACCCCTGCCGGAGGATGGAGACGTGGACATGGCCCGGCAGCAATCGCTCAGCCGGAGCGGCTGTACCGGCCTTTCAGGACCACCTCGGCCATCACGTGCCCCTCCATAGCGCGGGAGAGCTGCTTCTTGTCGGCGCCCTCGGCCAGGTCCAGCTCCTCGTCCAACGCGTAGAGTTTGAACCGGTAGGTGTGGGTGCCGCTCGGCGGACACGGCCCTCCGTAGCCCAGCCGGCCGAAATCGGTCTTACCCTGAACGCCTTCGGGCTCGGTCCCTTCGGGTATTTCGGTGGTGTCCGCCGGGATGTTCCACACCAGCCAGTGGTCGAACGTTCCCATCGGCGCATCGGGATCGTCCATGACGAGTGCCAGCGCCGCCGCGTCATCGGGCACGTCCGCAATCTGGAGCGGCGGGGATACGTCGTCGCCGTCGCAGGTGTACCTGGCGGGGATGCTTCCGCCGCCGGCGAACGCGGGACTGGAAAGTTTCATGGCTCTGCCCCCTCCTTCGGTCACCGAAGTTACGATGAACATGGATAGACGGAGTGCAGGTGAAGCATCTGCCCCCTCTTCTTCCTGGATTATAGGGGCCGGTTTCGGGCTCGTCAAAGCGTCCTAAGTCAGGTTCCGGCGCGTTCGCGTTCAGCGCGCATGGTCCACGATGGCGCGGCAGATGCCGTCGACCGTCTCGCGCATGGAGTAGCTGCCCGGGGGATTCTCCGGATCGGTCACGAGGATGGAGAACGCGACCTCCACCCCACTGCGGGCGGTGGCGTATCCGCTCAGCGCCCCGACCCCGTTCAAATATCCGGTCTTGGCGCGCACGCTGCCCCGGTAGGGCGGATCGGTGAGCCGGGCGTGCAGCGTGCCCGGCTGTCCGGGACGCGCCAGCAGGGAGGCGAACAGTTCCCCCCGCGGCGACCGGCGCATCCGCAGAAGCAGAGTCGTGAGCGTGGCCGGCGACAGGAGGTTCTCCCGTGAGAGGCCGCTGCCGTCATCGAGGTGAAACTCGTGGGCCTGCACGCCCATCTCGGCCAGAAGTGCGGCCGCGCGGGCCAGTCCGGTCTCCCACGAGCCGTGGCCGTCCGATTCCGCGCCGACGGTCTTGATGATCTGTTCCGCGTAGTGATTATGGCTGCGCTGCACGGCGGTGCGCAGGACCGGCAGCATGGGGGTCCGGCGTTCGGCCAGGAGCCGGGCGTTGCGCCAGCGCCCACGCTCGTCGGAGGGCGCCAGCCGCACGGTCCCGTCCAGCCGTATGCCTTCCCGCTGGAGGACGTACGCCAGCGTGGAGGCGGCATAGAGGGAGGGCTCGGGCACCGTGACCCGATGGGAGTAGCCGGATGAACCGAGACGGACGTTGCCGCCTACGCGAACGGTCCGGCTGCCGGCCCGCCGCGCGAACCATATGACGTGTCGCTGTGCGGCCGTCTCGCAGGTGATATCCAGTTTGACAGGGGCCACGGGCGGGTCCAGACTAACCTGGGCCTCCTGGCCCGCGGAGACCCCTGGCTCCACTGTCACCATCACGCAGTTGTCGTTGATGGAGAGGGCCGAGACGGGCGGGAAGTACCACTTCCACGCCTGCTGCTCCGACCAGTTCGGATGATAGTACGTTTGATCGAAGAGCAGATCGTCCCCCACCACATCTCCGGTCACGCGCGTGATGCCGCGGGACTTCATTCGGCCGGCCCAGCGTGCGAAGACGGTGGCGGCGTCCTCTTCATCGTAGCGCCCGCCGATGGTCGGGTCACCTCCCCCGCGCAGGATGATGTCCCCGTGCAGTGCTCCGGAGCGGACCGGCCCGGCCGCGTAGAGGCCGGTGGAAAACTCGTAATCCGGCCCCAGCACCTGGAGCGCGGTCGCCGCCATGATAAGTTTCTGGTTGGAGGCGGCGATGAAGCTCTCGGTGGCCCGGTGGGAGTAGATGACCCTGCCGCTGGCGGCGGCCACCACGTGCACGCCGATGCGGGCGCCCCGGCGGCGCGGGTCCGACGCCGTCTGCTGCACGACGCGGCCGATGCTTTGAGCGCCCGCAAGGCGCACCGGCAGCAGCAGCGCCACGACCAGCAGCAGCGGGAGGCGCAGTCTCTCCACACGCGCGAACATCCGATAGCATTCCCTGAAGAAGTCCGACGGTTCCCCCATTCTGGCGGAACGGACGCAGTCTTTTCAAACGGGCACCTCACGATGAAATCGTTGCGCCATGCTGTACAATAAGAAGTGCAGACATGATCAGCCCATCCAACTCAGGCCGGGGACCGCGCAATGGTCAACGAGCAGAACGTTCTGAACCTGATTCGCTCTGACAGCTACCGCCAGATGACGACCGAGGAGCTTGCCGTGCACTTCTCCGTCCAACCGGAGGAGAAGGACGAGTTCATTGAGCTTCTGCGCGACCTGGAGCAACAGGGGGAACTGGTCAAGGTAAAAGGCAACCAGTGGGTGAACCCCCGCAGCGCGGGCCTCCTGGTGGGGCGGCTCCAGTGCAACGCGCGGGGTTTCGGCTTTCTGCTGCCCCTGGAGGAGGAGCAGGAGGACGTCTACATCGCCGAGGAGGACATGGACGCGGCGATGCACGGGGACCTGGTGGTGGTGGAGTTGCACCAGAAACGTGGCCGCAGGCGTCGGCGCAAACTGGGACCGGCCGGCCGGATAATCAAGGTCATCGAGCACAGGAACCGGCAGATCATCGGCTCCTTCGTGCCGGGCAAAAAGTTCGGGCGCGTCGCACCGGACAACCCCTCACTGTTCCGCGACGTGTACGTGGCCCGCGAGGACTGGATGGGGGCCACCGAAGGCGACCAGGTGCTGGTCGAGATAACCGACTGGCCCACCCTGCACCGCAACCCGGAGGGCGAGATCCGGGAAGTACTCGGCAAGGTGGGCGAACCCGGGGTCGACGTGCAGTCGGTGATCCTGGAGTTCGGCCTGCCCCCCGAGTTCGACGAGGAAGTGCTCAGCGCGGCGGAGAAGCTGCCCGAAACCCCGCCCGAGCAGGAGGTCGCCCGGCGGGAGGACATGCGCGGCCACACCACCATCACCGTGGACCCGGAGGACGCCAAGGACTTCGATGACGCCCTCTCGCTCTATCGCGACCCCGAGACGGGGCGGCGCGTGGTGCTGGTGCACATTGCCGACCTCTCCTGGTTCGTGGAACCGGACAGCGTGCTGGACATGGAGGCCCGCGAGCGCGGCACCAGTGTCTACCTGGCCAACGAGGTGGTACCCATGCTGCCGCCACGCCAGAGCAAGGAGACATTCAGCGTGGTGGAGGGCAAGGACAGACTGGCCAAGACCGTGCGGCTGGAGTTCGACCGGCACGCCGAAGTCGTGGACTACGAGATACTCCACTCGGTGGTCAACGTAGACCGGCGCATGACCTACACCGAGGTCCAGGAGGTGCTGGAGGGGGCCGAGGCGGAGGAGCCGGCGGCCGCCGCCGCGGCGGAGAAACTGCCCGATGAGATATGGAACCTGCTGCACGAACTGGACGAACTCGCACGCGAGGTGCGCGCACGCCGTCGGCGGATAGGCTCCATCGACCTGGACGTGCCCGACTACGAGGTCTCCGTCGGGGAGGATGGACGCGTGGTGAGCGTCTCGCAAATCGTGCGCGACCGGTCCCACGGGCTGGTCGAGGAGTTCATGCTGGCCGCCAACCGGGCCGTGGCCGACTTCATGAAGAACGAGAAGCTGCCCGCCCTCTACCGCGTGCACGAGCCGCCGCTGGAGGAGGACCTGGAGGAATACGCGGACTTCATCCAGACTATCCTGGGTCGCAAGATCGACCCCCTCGACCGGCAACAGCTCCAGAACCTTCTGAGCGAAGTGGCCGGCTCCCACCTGGCCGACGCGGTCAACATGCAGTTGCTGCGCGCCATGCAGCGGGCCCGCTACAGCCCCACGCTCAAGCCTCACTTCGCCCTGCACTTCGAGCGCTACTGCCACTTCACCTCGCCCGTCCGGCGCTACCCCGACCTGCTGGTCCACCAGGTGCTGGACCGGTTCCTGCGGGACGGCGTCGGCGCCCGGCAGTTGCAGTCCCGCTGGAACGACAGGCTGGCCCCCATCGCCACCCACTGCAACGAGATGCAGGAGCGCGCCGACGAGGCCGAGCGCGAGATCGTCAAGATAAAGCTGCTGCGCTACCTGGAGGACCACCGCGACGAAGTCTTCGAGGCCGTCGTGACCGGCGTCATCGAGATCGGCATGTTCGTCCGCCTGGAGGACTACTCCATCGAGGGCCTCATCAAGGTGCAGGACATCAAGGACGACTTCTACAAACTGGACGAGAAAAAGAAGGCCCTGGTGGGCACGCGCCACGGGAGAACCTTCGGGCTGGGACAGCCGCTGAAGGTCGTCATCGACGACATCGACATGACACGCCGCCGCCTGGACCTGCTGCTGCACGAGTGAGCGCCCGTCGTCAACCGGGCAGGGGCACCTCGAGCCCCACCACCAGCGGCGGATGGTGGTCGCGACCCGCATACCAGACGGCGCCGTTCATCAGGTGGCCCACCGTCGTCACGTAGAGGTACGCCTCCCGCTCCGTGACATCCCTAAGGCGGGCCAGGACGCGCGCCGCGTCCTCCGAGGCCAGGTCGCGCGCCTCGTCGTAGCCGTCGCGGCAGGCGATGCAGACGAAGGAGTCGGGTTTGACGAGCAGCGGACGCGGCGAGAGGAACTTCTCGTCCTTCGTCACCGACAGTGTGACCTCTCCGGCGCATTCGGCGCCGAGCCCCAGCACCTCACCCCAGCCCTGCGCGGCGTGCAGGTCCCCCAGCACCAGCAGCCCCCCGTCCCTCTGAGCGCGCAGGCACAGAGTGTTGCCCGCCCTCACGTCGCGGTAGTCCATGTTTCCCCCGTTGTCCCACGGGTTCGGGCACCGCTCCTCCGGCAGAACGTAGATGTCACCGATCATCATGGCCAGAGGCGTGGACAGGCCGCCCGGAAAGTGGACTCGGCCGCCCTCGATGGGCAGAAATGACGCCACGTCCGGGTCCTCCGTGCCCCCGCCGCTGGCATGGCCTTCCGGGCGAATATCCTCGATGTGGATGGCCAGCACATCGCCCGCCTCGATCCCTTGCACACGGATGGGACCGGTCTCCTCCCGTTCCCGGAAGGCGGCGGGATTCGCGTCCTCGGGCCGGCGGATGATGGGCGTGCGGAAGTTGATGGTTTCGACGACGAACCTCTCGCCCTGCTCGACCTCCGCCACCGGCTCCAGAACACTGCAGCGCTTCTCCGGCGGCACGGTGTGTTCCCGGCTGACTCTCCTCATGACCCCTCCCACGGTCCGGAGTCGGTTTCAGGCCTTCACGGGGACTTTCTGCCCTCTTTCGGCGCTCCCGACGGCGCCGAAGACCATGGCCAGGCTCTTTATGTTGTCCGCGGCGGCGGTCTCCGGCGTGCCGCCGTTTCGGAAGCACTCGATGAACTCGCCGATGACCCCGTCGTGGCCCGTCTCTTCCATATGCGGCACGGGGATTTCCACTTCCCGCGTTTCGGACATAAAGCCCACGCGCTCCGCCACGGCCTCGGCGCTGAGCGTGCCGTGGCCGTCCCACGTGACCGCTCCCTCTTCCCCGATGATGCGCCACTCCCCTTCCCAGCTCGTATTGAGCCCCTCGACGCACCAGCTTCCCTGGTAGGTATAGACGACGTCGTCGGTCATCTCGAAGACGGCGACGGCGCTGGCGCCGTGCTCGTACCATGAGCCGGCCGGATTCCACTCATGGCAGTAAACGGAAGTCGCGTCGGCACCGGTGATGCAGCGGGCCGCGTCGAAGGTGTGGATGGCCATGTCCACCAGCAGCACGTGCTGCATCTCCTCCCGGAAGCCGCCGAAGTGCGGCCCGAGGAAGAAGTTACTCTGCACGGTGGTCACCCGGCCGATGGCGCCGGAAGCCAGGAAGTCGCGCACTGCCCTCACCTGCGGCAGGTAGCGACGGTTCTGGATGACGGCCAGCGTCTTGTCCGCACGCCGGGCCGCCTCCACCATCCGGCGGGCCTCGCCCATGTTGTCGGACAGCGGCTTCTCCGTCAGCACGTGGCAGCCGTGCTCCAGCGCGGTGAGCGCGACCGGACAGTGGGCCTCCGGCACGGTGCAGTTGAAGACCACGTCCGGCCGAATCGCCCGGAGGGCCGCTTCGAGGTCCGTCTCGATGAGCACGTCGGCCAGAGCATGCTTTTCGGCTGTGCTTTCGGCCGCCCGGGGGTCGATGTCCACCAGCGCGGTGATCCGTGTCTCTTCCCGCAGACTGTCCGAGCCGAGCCAGGCGCCGCTGATGGCGCCGCAGCCGACCAGGATGGCGTTAAGTCTCTCCGGCATGGGTATCCTCCGGCGCTCCTGCAAAGCTATGTTCGGTGACGGGGAGCCCGGCACGCAAGGGATTGTAGGGGCGCTTGGGCCGGTTGTCACGCGCGAACGCGGGAGCGCCCGCCGGGTGCGCCGTGGAAAGGAACGGGGCCCGCGTTGCGGACCCCGTCGTTTGCGTCCGATGTGTTGACTTCCCTTACTCGGCCAGCGTCACACGGCCGACTTCCTCGATGGTGGTCATGCCATCGTATATGGCCAGTAGCCCGCTCTGACGCAGGGAGCGGGCGCCGAGCTTGCGGGCCGCGGAGCGGATTTCCTGCGTCGAGGCGCCGTGCAGCATCATGTCCCGCAGCTCGTCGTTGATGACCAGGATTTCGAAAAGGCCCATGCGGCCGTAGTAGCCGATGTTGTTGCAACGGTCGCAGCCGCGCCCCCTGTAGAACTTCTTGCCTTTCACGTCCTCGGGGCGCACCCCGAGGGACAGGATGGCCTCGGGAGTCGGCTCGTATTCCTCCTTGCACTGCGTGCAGATACGACGCACCAGTCGCTGGGCGACCACGCCCTCCAGGGTGGCGTTGATCAGGTACGGCTCCAGCCCGAGGTCGATAAGACGCGTAATGGCCGTCGCGGCGTCGTTGGTGTGGACGGTGCTGAAGACGACGTGCCCCGTCAAGGACGCCTGGATGGCCATCTGCCCCGTGGCCTCGTCACGGATTTCGCCGACCAGGATGATATCCGGGTCCTGCCGGAGGAAGTGCCTCATGGCGTTGGCGAAACCCACGCCGATGTCCTCGCGCACCGGCATCTGCATGATGCCGTCGATCTCGTACTCGACGGGGTCTTCCACGGTGAGGATCTTGACGCCGATATCGTTCAACTCGCGCAGGGAGGCGTAGAGGGTGGTGGTCTTGCCGCAGCCCGTCGGGCCCGTGCACAGAATGATGCCGTTGGGGCGGTGCATCAGCTCGATGATATCGTCCATGTCGTCACGGCGCAGGCCCAGCTCGTTTATGTCCAGCGCCACCATCCGGCGGTCCAGCACACGCAGCACCACGCTCTCGCCGAACATGGTGGGCAGCGTCGAGACACGGAGGTCGATGGGGTTGCCGGCGATGTTCAGTTCGATACGGCCGTCCTGAGGCAGCCGCCGTTCGGCGATGTCGAGTTCTGACATGACCTTGATGCGGCTCGTGATGGCCACGTGGAGGTGCTTGGGGGGCGGAACCATCTCGTAGAGCACCCCGTCCACGCGGTAGCGCACTTTGAACTCGTCCTCGAACGGCTCGAAGTGGATGTCGCTGGCGCGGTCCTGGATGGCCGTCAGCAGGATCAGGTTCAGCAGCTTTCGGACCGGGGCGCTCTCGGCCATTTCCTCGATGCTCTCGAGGTCGATCGACTGGCTGGTCTCCTCCGGCACGTAGTCGGCCAGGGCCGCCGTGGCCTCTTCCAGCTCGCCCAGCAGGTCGTCCATGCTCTCTTCGCTGCTGTAGTACTTCTGGATGGCCCGGTCGACGTCCGTCTGGCTGGCCACCGCGCCCCGCACTTCGGCGTCCACCAGAAAGCGCAGGTCGTCCAGTGTCTTCAGATGGGTCGGGTCGGCGAGCGCGACGGTGAGGATGCCGTTGCGGTAGCGAACCGGGACTACTCTGTAAACCTGCGCGACGGAGGGGGAGACCCGTTCGATGACGTCGTCGGGTATCTCGAGACCTTCCAGGTCCACCACCTCCATGCCGGCCTGCGTGGCCAGAGCCAGCGTTAGGTCTTCGCGGCTGATGTAGTTCCGCTCGACGAGGATCTCGCCGATGGCACCGCCGCTCTCCTTCTGAATGGCCAACGCCTCCTGTATCTGGCTTTCCGTGACCAGATCCATGTCTTTCAGGATCCGGCCGAGCAGCTTGGTTCTTTTCTCAGTGTCCTGTGCCATGGTCTTTCGCTGTCCCGTATTGGAGAAACGACTCTCTATGTTCGCGGTGAGCCGGCTTTCTGCAGTTCCTGGGCCACCTCTTCGGGGTAGCGGCAGCGGGTCATCACTTCGGTGCGTTCGATAACGCCCTGCCGGTAGAGCTGCAGCAGGTGGTCGTCCAGAAGCTGCATCCCCCGGTCCCGGCCGGTCTGGATGGCCGAATCGATGCGGAACGTCTTGTTGTCCCTTATCAGGTGCCTGACGGCCGGCGTGACAAGCAGTATCTCGAACGCCGCCACCAGGCCGCTCCCGATGCGGGGCACCAGCGTCTGGGCGAGCACCGCCAGAAGGCTGTTGGCCAGCTGGATGCGGGTCTGCGCCTGCTCTCCGGCGGGAAACTGCTCGATTATCCGCTCCACGGTGCTCTGCGCGCTCTGGGTATGGACGGTGGAGAGCACCAGATGCCCGGTCTCCGCGGCCATCAGCGCCAGCCGCGTGCTCTCGAGGTCGCGCATCTCGCCGACGAGGATAACGTCCGGCGCCTGACGCAGGGAACGACGCAGCGCCACGGAGAAGGAGGGCACGTCCACGCCGACCTCCCTGTGGCTGACGATCGACTTCTTGTGCTCGTGACGATACTCGATGGGGTCCTCAATGGTAACGATATGGGCCTTGCGCGTGCGGTTGATGTGATCCACCATCGTGGCCAGGGTGGTTGTCTTGCCGCTGCCGGTCGGGCCGGTAACCAGCAGCAGGCCCCGCGGGCGGAACAGCAGTTCCTGCACGCCGGCCCCCAGGCCCAGTTCGTCGAAAGTGCGGATCTTGGTCGGTATCAGGCGCAGCACCACGCAGATGTTGCCCTGCTGCCGGAAGGCGGCGACGCGGAAGACGGCCTTCTCCCGGAACTCGAAGCCGAAGTCGGTTGAGCCCTCCTCCTGAAGCTCCTGCTGGTAACGCTCGGGGGTGATGCTCTTCATCAGGGCCAGGGTGTCCTCGGGCCCGAGCACCTCGGTGGGCAGGGGCTGGAGGGAACCGTAGAGCCGCAGCATGGGCGGGCGCCCAACGGTGAATATGATGTCCTCGGCTTCCTTGCTGATCGCGGCCGACAGGACCTTCTCAACCTGAATCATGTGGCCTCACCTTCGGGGTTGTGGTCTCTCTGGTTCGTGCTGGACGCGGCTCAGTCTTGCTCCGCCACGGCGCCGGCCACGCGCAGGACCTCCTCGATGGTCGTCGTCCCCTGTATGGCCTTGCGCAGGCCGTCTTCGCGCAGGGTCAGCATGCCATAGGAGCGGGCCTTCTCCCGGATCTCACCGGTGGGCGCCTTCGAGAAGGTCAGATTCCGCAGGTCGGCGTTCATCTCCATCAGCTCGAAGATGCCGATCCGGCCGTAGTGGCCCGTGCCGTGGCACCGGTTGCACCCGGCCCCCTGATAGAAGGTTATACCTTCGACCTCCTCCGGGGTCAGGCCGACGGCGTGAAGCCGCCGCTCCGGCACCTCAGTGGGTTCCTTGCAGTTGGGGCAGATTGTCCGCACCAGACGCTGGGCCATCACCGCCTGCACGGACGAAGCCACCATGTATGGAGGAATGCCCATGTCGATAAGCCGGGGGATGGCGCTGGGGGCGTCATTGGTATGCAGCGTGCTGAACACAAGGTGGCCGGTCAGTGCCGCCCTGATGGCGATCTCGGCGGTCTCCTCGTCGCGGATCTCTCCGACCAGGATGATCTCCGGCGCCTGACGCAGCATGGCGCGGAGGATGCGGGGGAACGTGCGCTCGATGCCGCTCTCCACCTGGGACTGGTTGATGCCGGGGAAGGTATACTCGATCGGGTCTTCGGCGGTGATGATCTTGGTGTCCGGCCGGTTCAACTCGTTCAGGGCGGAGTAGAGCGTCGTGGTCTTGCCGCTACCGGTCGGCCCGGTGACCAGGAAGATGCCGTTGGGCCGGCGGATGATGTTGCGGAAGTGCTCCAGGTCCGAGGGGTGGAAGCCCAGTTCAGCAAGGCTGACCTTCGCGGACTCCTTGTCCAGGATACGCATCACGATGCTCTCACCGTCCGTGGTCGGGATGTCGCTCACGCGGAGGTCGAGCACGCGCCCCTGCACGCGCATGGGGATACGCCCGTCCTGGGGGCGCCTCTTTTCGGCCAGGTCCATCCCGGCCATCAGCTTCAGCCGGGCCACGATGGAGTTCTGCAGGCGCTTCGGGGGCGATTCGACCTCCTGGCAGACACCGTCGATGCGGTAGCGGATGCGCAGCCGTTCGCTCATCGGCTCGACGTGGATGTCGCTGGCGCGGGCCTGCACGGCGTCGCTGACCAGCAGGCTGACCAGGCGGACGATGGGCGCGTCTCCCTCATCTCCCCCCTCTTCGCCACCCTCCCCGGCCTCCTCGGCCAGTTCGCCCTCGGTGAACTCCCGCAGCATGTTGTCCACCGTTGACTCCTCGCCGCCGTAGTACCTCTCGATGGCTTCCTCGATCTCGTCCTCCGGCGCCAGCACGGGCTTGACGTCAACGTTAAGGATGAACTTCAGGTTGTCCATGGCGCAGAGGTCCAGGTCCCCGATGGCAACCGTGAGGGAGGAGGGCCCCTTCTTCAGGGGCAGGATTTTGTGCATCACGGCGGTGCTGCGGGGCACGGCATCCACGGCCTCCACGTCCGGCCGGACCTCGCCGAGGTCAACGACGGGGACGTCAAACTGATCGCCCAGGCACTCCAGCACGTCCTCTTCGGTAACGTATCCGAACTTCACCAGAATCTCGCCCAGCCGCAGGTTGTCGCTGGAACGCTGCTGGTATTCGAGAGCCCGCTCGATCTGCTCTTTCTCCACCAAGCCCTTGTCAAGCAGAAGCTGTCCGATCGTCTTCCTGGTTGCCATGCGCGGTGTCTCCGGTTTCACAGGTTTTTGCCCATCATCATTATAGTTCAAGGCCCCCCCGCCTGCAAGACTGTACACTCCCCTCGTGCGCCGCAGGGTCATTTACTCGTCCCGCGTACACAAGCGGGACCACGTCTTTCGGCAAATGGATGTGCACCGGGGGAACCCGCGGGATTTGCCTTCTGCGCAATGCAGCAGTCAACCGTAAACAGATAATTGAATGACCCTGTCGTCGGCCGGCGCCCTCTTGAACAGGGACGCCCCGGTCCGATAGAATACGACGGTAGTTCCAACAGGCAACTCCATTGCTGAGATCCCATGGCCAAACTGTTTGAGGCCGAGGGGCTGAGGAAGTTTTACGACCGCCGCGCCGTGCTTGACGACGTCAGCTTCGACGTCGAGCGCGGCGAGGCCGTAGGAATGCTCGGCCCCAACGGCGCCGGCAAAACAACCGCCTTCCGAATCTGCATAGGCCTGATCCAGCCTGCCGAGGGCTCGGTGCACTTCGACGGCCAGGAGGTGACCGACCTGCCCATGTACCGCCGCACCCGGCTGGGCATGAACTATCTGGCCCAGGAGCCAAGCCTGTTCCGGCACATGGACGTGCAGGACAACCTGTTGGCAATAATGGAAATGCAGGGGGTAAAAAGAGCCGAGCGGAAACGCAAAGCGGACGAGATGCTCGAGGAATTCGGCCTGAGTCACCTGCGGGACCATCCGGCTTACAGCCTCAGCGGCGGTGAGCGGCGCCGGCTGGAAATCGCCCGCGCCATCTGTGCCGACCCCAAGCTTATCCTCCTGGACGAACCCTTCACGGGCATCGATCCCATCGCCGTCGGCGAGGTGCAGGACCTGGTCATCGGGCTGAAATACCGGGGCATCGGCGTTCTTATCACCGACCACAACGTGCTGGAAGCCCTCCGAATCACCGACCGGGCCTACATCCTGAGCGAGGGGCACGTCGTCACGCACGGGACCGCCCAGGAGATACTCGAGGACCCGATCGCCCGGGAAAGCTACCTGGGGGACCGCATACAGGCCGCCCACATCGGCATGGGGGAGGCGGAGGAACGCCCCTCAGAACCCGTGCGGGAGTCCGAGGCGGGCTGATCCCGTGCACTCTATGCGCCCGGCAGGACGAGCATGAGTCCCTTCAAGTCAGTGATGACCCGCTATCTGGCGAAAGCCCTCCTCTGCATCGCCGCCGTGGCCGCCCTCGTCGTGCTGGCGGCCGGTCTTATGTCGTCCGCTCGAACTCGATCCTACACCTACCGGTATCGGCTGGTGCCGCGCCAGGCTCAGGCCACGGACGCCCCCCTTGAAGAGGCGGCCGAGACAATCCGGGCCCGACTGGCCGCGATGAACGACTACCTGAAGCTGAAAGGGGGCGAGGTGCGGACCGAGCCGCCGGACCTCATCCGGCTCACCCTCCAAAGCACCGAAGACCCCGAGAACAACGCGGCCCCCGCATGGCTGACCACGCCCGGCCGCGTGGCCTTCCACCTGCTGCATCCGCGGCAACCGACGCCGCCCTCCGGCGAAGAGTCATCCCCGGGTTACGAAACGAGGGTCTATCGAACGCAGGAGTACAATCTGACCCGGGCGCCGGACATGCGAACGGTCGAGGAAGAGTTCCTGGTGACCGAAGAGCCGGTGCTCGTAGTGGACGGGCTTCGGGAGGCCGAGATGCACACCGTGGGTCTCGAGCGGGCGACCGTGCTGACCTTCCGCTTCCGGGAATCGGACGCGGAGAAATTCGCTTCCGTGACGGCCCTGCACGCCGGACGTAGCATGGCGATGCTGGTGGACGGCGAGATGTTCTTCCCGCCGAAGGAGATCGAAGGGGCGGTCAACTCCGACACCGTGCAGGTGCAGGGCTACTTCTACACCATACCCCTGCAGAAGCTGGTCGCCCTGCTGAACACCGGCGCCCTTCCCGGCCGACTGGTGCCCCTGCAGGAGGGAGATCAGGAGGGATCGGTCGCGTCCAGCTCGGGCGCCCGGTCCAGCAGTCCCGCGGAGGCTTCGTCCAGATAGAGACGCATCCTGGGGTGGAGCCGGAGCAGGGAGGCCGGCACCTCGTCTGTCACCGGGCCGTCCCACATCGCCTTCACCGCGCGAGCCTTCTGCTCGCCGGGCACCATGCAGAAGATGTGGTCGGCCACCAGTATGCCGGCGCACGTCACTGTCACCGCGCGCCGCGGCACGTCGTCCAGCGACGCGTATCGCGCGGCGGGGTCCGGATGGTCCCTGTAGTCGTCGTACTGCTGCTGTACGGAGGTGGCGTCTATCTCGACGGACACCACCATCCGGCCCGTCCGCTTGTCCACGTGGGGCTCGTTGAAGGCTATGTGCCCGTTGACGCCGATGCCGATGCAGGCGACGAAGACGCCGCCGTCGGCCCGCACGCGGTCGAGAACGCTGCGCAGCCGGCTCTCGTAGGCGGCCGCCGTCTCCCCCGCGGAGGCCCCTTCCACTTCCTTGACGTAATGCACGTTGCCGTCGGGGATGGGCACCCGGCCGAACAGGTGCTCCCTCAGGTAGGCCTCGAAGGTATTGGGATGGCCCCGCTCCAGGTCCACGTATTCGTCCAGATGGACGCCCTCCACCAGGTCCCAGCGGATGCCGGACTCCGCGCATAGCGCATCGAGGAAAGTGTCCTGCGACGGCGCGGCGGCGAACATGGCCATCACCGGCCGCTCCTGCTCGTCTGTAAGCCTTCGCAGAAGTTCGCCCGCGTCGCGGGCCGCGGCACGGCCCATCTCCTCATTGCTCGCCAGAGTCCTGCGCGTCAGACCGACTACGTTCGCGTCGCTCACGGCTCACCTCCGGGCTCAGTCGTCGACGTCTTCCCCGAACTCCTCGGCATCACCGGAGCCCTCCAGCGCTTCGTCCGGTTTCGAGTGGCGCCACGTCCGGTAGCCGCCGGGCACGTTGGCCACGTCGAAGCCGTTCTGGTCGAGTATCCGACAGGCCAGGTAGGCCCGCAGTCCGACCGCGCACGCGACGGCGATCGGACCATCCTGAGGTATTTCGTCCAGCCGGTCGCGCAACTCGTCCAGAGGGATGTTGACTGCCCCGGGGATATGGCCCGCCTGGAACTCCCTCTCCGACCGCACGTCCAGCACCGTGTGCCGCCCGTCGAGTTCATCGGCGTGCACGATGTCCAGGTCGCCGCGCAGGACGTTGGAGGCGACAAAACCGGCCATGTTGACCGGGTCCTTCGCCGAGCCGTAAGGGGGCGCGTAGGCCAGTTCCGCCTCCTCCAGATCGAAGACGCTCATGCGGGCCTGGATGGCCATGGCCAGCGCGTCGATGCGCTTGTCCACGCCCTCCCCACCCGTGATTTGCGCACCCAGAACGCGCCCGTCAACCGGGGAGAAGAGCAACTTCCCAGACATCCGCTCGGCGCCCGGGTAGTAGCCGGCGTGACTGGCCGGATGGATGTAGATTTCCTCGCAGTCAATGTCCAGATCGTTCAGCGTCTTCTCGTTGGCGCCGGTCATGGCGACGGTCAGGCCGAAAACTTTGACGATGCCCGTGCCCTGCGTGCCCCGGAAGGTGCTCTGCCGCCCGCAAACGTTGTCCGCCGCGATGCGCCCCTGCCGATTGGCCGGGCCGGCGAGGGGCACGAGGGTGGGTTCTCCCGTAACGTAGTCCGTGACCTCTATCGCGTCCCCGACCGCGTAGATGTCGGGGTCGCTGGTGCGGAGGTACTCATCGACCAGTATGCCGCCGGTTGAGCCCAGTGCGAGGCCCGTTGCCTCGGCCAGTTCCGTATTCGGCCGCACCCCCACCGCAAGCACCGCGAAGTCGCACTCGAGTTCGGTTTCATCCTGCAGCAGAACGTGCAAACGACCACCCTGTCTCTGCACCTCCGTTACGGCGTTGGACAGGTGCAGATCGACGTCGTGCCGCCGCAGTTCCGTGTGGACCGGCGCCGCCATCTCGGGGTCCAGCACGGGCATCACCTGCGGCAGCATCTCGGCCACTGAGACCTCGAGGCCGCGGTCGGTCAGGTTCTCCGCCATCTCCAGCCCTATGTAGCCGCCGCCTATCACCACGGCCCGGCCGTCGGAATGACGCCCGGCCGCAGCGTCAATCCTGTCCATGTCCTCGATGTTCCGCAGGACATAGACCTCATCGTCGTCCAGGCCGGGAATCGGGGGCCGGATGGGCACGGCGCCGGGGGCCAGGATGAGCCTGTGGTAGTTCTCGGAGTACTCCCGGCCGGACTCCAGGTCGCGCACGGTCACGGTGTGTCCGGCCCGGTCGATGCCGGTCACCTCGTGCCGCGTGCGGACATCCAGCCGGAACCGCTCACGCAGCCTCTCGGGCGTCTGCACCAGCAGTTCTGAGCGATCCGCGATGGTGCCGCCGATGAAGTACGGCAGGCCGCAGTTGGCGAAGGAGACGTGAGGGCCCTTCTCGAACACGATGATTTCGGCGGACTCGTCCAGACGCCGGGCGCGCGTGGCGGCGGACATGCCGCCGGCCACCCCGCCCACGATCAACAGCTTCATGGGTGGCAATCCCCGTCAGGTGCTCTCACTTGTCGGTTCGGCGGCCGTCTCTCCGTAACGCCGCACCACGTCGCGCAGGCGCTCCATGTCGGCCAGCCCGCTCAGGCTGTCCACGCGCCGTCCGTCCCGGTAAACGACCGTCGTGGGCACGCCCTCTATCTCCTCCTCACGTGCGATATCCCGCAGTTCGCGCGCGTTGGCCACGGCAAAGGTCGCCTCATCGCCCATCTCCTCGGCCAGCCGTCCCAGGATGGGCATTTGCTTGTGGCAGTAGGTGCAGTTGTCGGTATAGAAGGTAACCAGGTTGAGCCCGGGCCCCGTCACTGCTGCCCGGTAGGACTCGGGCGACTCCAGCGCGGTCAGGTCCTGCTCCTGGATGGTGCCGCCCAGGGACTGCCCCTGGCTGGCGAAGAAGAGCCCCAGGAAAACGCCAAGGCCCGTTGCGATGTACGGATTGCACAGGATGGGGCACTGCCCGCCGACGGACTTGCCCGCCATGCCCACGGCGAGACCGATGCCGCCGCCGACCACTACCCCCGCGATTATGCGAAACATCATGGTAATCCCCCCCGAGTGAACTTCGTTGGTTGGTGGGCGAAGAACCATCATTATCCGGGAAGGCGCGGAAACTTTCCAGCGGGGCGGGGTACGGGGCAGGGTCATTCAATTGTCCCGCGTACACAACCGGGGCCACGTCTTTCGGCAAGTGGACGTCTACCGGGGGAACCCGCGGGGGCATTCGCCGTACGGCGAACCCGCGTGGCCGGCAGGGATGCCGGCGCTACAAAAGCCGCACGGTCATGGGTATCCGGTGCAGCGCCACCTTCTGACCTTCGCCCTGAGGCGAAGGCTGGCCACCCGCGGGCATCCTTGCCCGCGGGACTTGCCTTCTGCGCAATGCAGCAGTCAACCGTAAACAGACAATTGAATGACCCTGGGGTACGGGGTCAGCGGGCAAGGAGCAGGTAGAGCGCCACGGCAATCAGGAGCGCGCCGGGCACGGAGACCCGGGGATGGTGCCAGAGCCAACTGAGCGCGTGCAGACCCCGGGAGGCGCCGTTCCGCCCCAGCAGGCTGTCTTTGTCGAACGCCCGGGCGGCGACGGGTTCACCGGCGCGCAGGGCCTCCAGGTCGCCGAGCAGCTCCTCGTAGGACTGGTAGCGGTCATCGGGGTCCTGCGCCATCATTTTGCGCATGACGTCGCAGACTTCCGCCGGCAGGTCGGGCACGTAGCGATGGGGCGAGGGCAGTTCGGAACTGACGTGTTTGACCATCACCTCGTAGGCGCTCCGGCCCGTGTAGGGCGCCTTGCCGCAGATCATGTGGAACAGGGTAGCGCCGAGCGAGTAGATGTCGCTGCGGAAATCGACCGTCTCGGAGTTATTGACCTGCTCGGGGCTCATGTAATCCGGCGTGCCCAGACTGGTGTCGCTGGGCATGGGCTCCATGCTGCCTTCCTCCTTGGCGAGCCCCAGGTCCGCGATACGGGCGGAGCCGTCCCCGTTCATCAGAATGTTTTCGGGCTTTATGTCGCGATGGATGATGCCCTGCCGGTTGGCGGCGGCCAGCCCGTGTGCCACCTGTATCGCCACGTCGACGGCTTCGGGCCAGGGGATGCGGCGACGACGCGATATCTTGGCCCGGCAGCTCTCCCCGTCAACGTATTCCATGGCCAGGTAATAGTGCCCGTTCTCCTGCCCGAAGTCCTTCACGCGCACTATGTTGGGATGGTCAAGCTGCTCGGCGAGACGGGCCTCGTTGACGAAACGGCGAGTGTACTCGCCATTGGTGGCAATAGAAGCGGGAAGGACTTTCACGGCCGCCCTCTCACCGGTCTCCTCGTCCTCGGCCAGGTAGACGGCCCCCATCACACCGTGACCGATCAATTCCTCCAACCGGTAACTGCCAAATCGTTTAGCGCCAGCCATCCTGTGGTGTTCCTTGTGGCCGGGGAATGAGGCACAAACACGGCCCAGTCTCCCCGCGTCGGCGAATGCTCACGTAAGATGAGGGCTGCTGCGCCCGCGGTCGCAAACTGCCACACCATGCGAAGCGCAACTGCCGTTCCGACTCCTCATCCACGCGGCTGACGGGCAGGACGTCAAGCTACCGGGTGGCCAAGCATCGCGATTCGATGATATATGAGAGCGATGGTCTGCGCCCTTTGTGTCCCGCACCGCTTCACCGGCGCGCCACAACTTGAGTCACTCTATCTAAGCTCTGTCTGAAAAACCGGGCCTGGATTCGAGCGGCTGCATCGACGTCCGGCTGCGTCCGCCTGCATCGACATGTCACAGAGACATGCCTGCTTCGGCGTCCTTGCCGGCCGCCGATTCGCTCACTCTCGGTCCGACGGCCGATTTCTCAGACAGAGCCTAACCCCGATTATAGCGCTCACCGCGCCCCAGTCAACGGCAAAGGCGATACGGACACAAAGCAAACATTCCCGGTTGACGCGCCCCTCTCCCCCTTGTACTCTCGCACGGCACAAAAGCGATACCGCAGCCGAGAGAAGACCTATGAACCAGATCGATCGATGGCATGTCTACGAAGCCCCACTGGAAGCGCAAAGCGCGCACGATGAACCCCTCTGGGACGTGGACCCCGTCGTGACCTTCCGCTCCCCCGACGGGACCGAGCATGCGGTCGACGCCTTCTGGGACGGTGGCCGCACGTGGCGCGTCCGCTTCTGCCCGGACCGGCCCGGGCGCTGGACGTGGCAGGCGGCCTGCCCCGGGGACCCCGGCATTCACGGCGCACGGGGCGAGTTCGAATGCGTCGAGGGCGGCGACGAGAACCCGCTCTACAGGCGCGGCCCGGTCCGCCTGTCGCATGACGGACGTCACTTCGTCACCGAAGACGGCGATCCTTTCTTCTGGCTGGCCGACACCGCCTGGAACGGGGCCATACGCTCCACGCAGGAGGGCTGGGAGCGCTATCTCGAGCGCCGCCGGGAGCAGGGCTTCACCGTCATCCAGTTCGTCACAACCCAGTGGCGCGCCGCCGAGTCCGACCCCGACGGGCGGACGGCCTATATCCAGAACGACCGGCTGGCCGTCAACCCGGCGTGGTTCCAGCGGATGGACGCCCGCGTGGACGCCGTGAACGCCCACGGCCTCGTGGCGGCCCCGGTGGTGCTCTGGGCCTGCACGGAGACCGATCCCGGCCGGGAGCTGGGCCTGCGCAACGCGGTCAGGCTGGCCCTCTACATCGTCGCCCGCTGGGGCGCCCATCAGGTGATGTGGATTCTGGCCGGCGACGGCGGCTACCTGGAGGAAACCAGAGACCGCTGGCTGGCCATCGGTCGGGCCGTTTTCGGGCAACGGCACGACCGCCTGGTGACCCTCCATCACGGCGGGCAGCTATGGATCGCCGACGAGATCCGAAAGGAGCCATGGTTCGACTTCATCGGCTACCAGAGCGGACACGGCGATTCGGAGAAACACCTGCGCTGGCTCATCGAAGGCCCCCCGACGAAGGCATGGCGGGAAGAACCGGTCTGCCCCATACTGAACATGGAACCCAACTACGAGGCGCATCCGTCCTATCACAGCGGGCAGAAATTCACGCCCGCGTTGGTGCGCCGCGCCGCCTACTGGAGCCTGATGCTCACCCCCACGGCGGGCGTCACGTACGGCCACAACCACATCTGGCCGTGGGCCACAGAACCCGAACTGCCCAAGGGCCATGAGGGACTCGGCACCGTGCAGCCCTGGCACACCGCCGTGGACGCCCCGGGAGCCCTGAGCATGAGCACACTGCGGACGTTCTTCGAGTCCCTCCCGTGGTGGAAGCTGCGGCCCGCGCAAAGCCTGCTGGCCGAACAGCCCGGCACGGACGACCCGACTCGCTTTGTATCCGTGGCCGCCACGGAGGACCGCGCAGTGTCCATCGCCTACACGCCCGCAGGCGAGAGCATCAGGCTGCGCACGGAGGAACTGGAGGGGGCAACGGTGGAATGGTTCGACCCGCGCACCGGCGACCGCAGCGAAGCGGCTGCCCCCGCCGGCGACGTGACGGAGTTCAGGCCCCCGGCCGAGGGAGACTGGGTGCTGGTGGTGCACCGCTGAGCTGCTGGCGGCACGGACGGTTCATCTGTTCGCGATATGCGCACGAACACGGGAGCCAGTTCCCGGGGCTGCGCCGCGGGCTGGTATGTGGCGGACGTATCGTCCGGCGGACGTTCCGTGTGGCGGACGTTCCCTCCGTGGGACGTATCGTCCGTGGGACGTGCTGCCCGGCGGCGTGGCAGGAACGGCGGTGAAGCACGGACCAGAAGCTCCGCACAAGCCTGAGCAGCACAGGGAGAGCGCGCGAGTCCGAACGAAGGACAACCACACGCACTCCGGACCGTGGGCAATGCTCGGGCGGGTGACACGGGGTCGAAGATGCGCCGGCCAGCAGCGGACCTGGCCTGAGCATGAAATGGACCGGCGCCATATCCCCTGACTCCGCCCGCTCCGGGCATCCAGCACAACAGCAGCAGTCGATGGGCCAAACGGCGAGCAAGAGCACGAAGGCAGGCGAAAACAGCCCGCCGCACGGCGGGCGGCAGGTGTCAGCCCCGGACGTGAGTCCGGGGGAAGCCCGCAAAGATACAATTGAGTCCGCCGTATGGCGGACGGCACATCCCGGAGGCACAAAATGGCGGACACGAAGGAGAAGAGCCAATGAACCCCGCAATCTTGATCGGCGACTCCATCCGCATCGGCTACGCCCCGTTCGTGCGGGACGGCCTGGCGGAGGAGATAGAGGTGTGGGCGCCCGAGGAGAACGGGGGCGACAGCCGGAACGTGCTGGCCCACGTGGAAGAATGGGTGCTCAACCGCGATCCCGTGCTGGTGCACCTGAACTCCGGGTTGCACGACATCAAGCGCCTGCCCGAGGCCGACGGACCCGTCGTGCCGCTGGAGGAGTACAGGGGCAACGTCTCCCGGATTCTCAAGCGAGCCCTGGAGTCCACAAACGCCGTCATCTGGGCCCTGACAACGCCCGTCAACGAGGAATGGCACCACGAAAACAAACCATTCGACCGGCGGGAGGCCGACGTGGCGGCCTACAGCCGGGCCGCCGCCGAGGTCTGCGCCGGGCTGGGCGTGCCGGTCAACGACTTGCACACGGTGATCATGAAGCACGGCCGCGACGAACTCCTGCTGCCGGACGGGGTACACTTCACCGACGAGGGGTACCGCCTGCTGGGAGAGACCGTCGCCCGGGAGATAGTGAGGCATCTGCGCTGAGCCTCACGCCCGGCGGCCCCAATCAGCGCCCGGCTTCGATCTCGAGGCTGTCGAACTGCGGCAGGTGCTCGGCGTTCACCTCGAACATCTCGGCCGTCATCTCCCTTATCTCGTCCAGAGACAGCACCGCGGCCGTCAGCGGGTCGTAGGCGATGGCCTGAAAAGCCAGCGTGGGATCGCCGGTCAGCGCCGCCTCCACAGCCATCTCCTCGGAAGCGATGGTGACCTGGTTCAGGGCCGCGCACTGGGGCGGCAGCGGGCCGACGTGGATGGTGTTGAAACCGCGCCGGTTGGCCACCACCGGCACCTCCACGCAGGCGCCCTCAGGCAGGTTCGGCACGATACCCGTGTTCGGCACGTTGCCGTTGAACTCGAAGGGGTCGCCGCCCATGAAAGCGTTGATAATCGAGGCGGCGTACTCGTGGCCGCGTTCGAGGCGTATCTCTTCCTTCTGCAGCCACTCCTCGGCGCGCTCTTTCCAGGCGTCGCCCTGCTTCTCCGGCCGCAGCACCAGCCCGTAATAGCCCGGGTTCCAGCCCGTGCCGGGATGACAGTATCTCTCGATGAGCTCGGGCCGCTTGCGGAACCACCAGTTGTACTCGCTGTTATGGCCGCTGGACTCGGTCACGTAGTAACCCAGGTGGAGGAACATCTCGTTGCGGACTATCTCCTCCATGTACACCTCGTCCCGCGTCTTGACCGCCTCGCGGATGAGGGGATAGGCGTCCACGCCGTTCCAGCGGAAATCGACGTACCACGCCTGGTGATTGACTCCCGCGCAGACGTAGGTGACCTCCTCCATGGGCGCGTCGATCCAGCCGGCCAGCATGCGCGCGGTGCCCTGCACGCTGTGGCACAGGCCCGTCACGCGCACGTCCGTCTCCCGCTGCATAGCCCGGCAGAGCATGGCCATGGGGTTGGTGTAGTTCAGGAGGATGGCATCCGGGCAGTGCCGTTCGATGTCGCGGCAGATGTCCAGCATGACGGGGATGGTGCGCAGCGCCCGGAAGATGCCCGCGGGCCCCCGGGTGTCGCCGACGCAGATGTTGACGCCGTACTTCTTGGGGATCTCCAGGTCGTGCCGATAGACCTCGTAGCCGCCGGCCAGGATCGTGCAAAGGACCGCGTCGGCGCCCTTCAGCGCTTCGGCCCGGTCCATCGTGGCCTCGACCTTTGCCGGGTACCCGCCCTGGTCGATGATCTTCTGGACAGCCCGGCGGGCGAAGTCCAGCCGCTCCTCGTCGATATCCATCAAGACGAGGGTCGTGTCCTCCAGCAGGGGGAAGGTCAGGATGTCGCGGACCAGATTGCGGGTAAAAGTGAGACTGCCGGCCCCGATGAAAGTAATGCGCGCCATGGGCTACCTCTCTGGGATGGGGTACTATGAACGAGCGGCCCGCCACCATACCATCGCAGGAGGAGACTGTCCAGCGGGGCTCGGTGGTCAGCCGGACCGCGCACGCCGGGCCGGAGGCCACCGCGGAGGACAGTTGCAATGCCTGAGGTGGGGATGCGACGCGGGCTCCGCGCGTGGAAACGCCGGGCGAGCGGCAATTGCCGGAGGGGTTGTTGCCGTCAGTTGTTCTGCAGACCGGAGCCTTCCTTCAGGTCGGCCTCCAGTTCGGCCAGCCTCTTCTCCAACTCCTCGATCCGGCGGATCAGCTCGTGGCGTTCCTTGAGGCGGTCTTCGAGCTGATGAAGCAGGTCGAGGTCGATCTGCTGGGAGGCCTTGTACTCGGGGCTTTCCTCGGCAACGCAGGAAGCCAGCGGTTCCCCCTCACCCGTGACCAGCCAGCGGACGTTGATCTCCGGAAAAGCCGAGATGATCTTGCCGATCACGCCCACGGTGGGCTCGACACCCCGAGACTCGTAATCGCTGTAGGTGCTCGCCTTGAGCCCGGCGGCTTCCGCAAAGGCCTTCTGAGAGCCTCTCTGGGCTCCCATGAGCAACTCACGCACGTGACGAAGACGGTAAGAAATGCCAGTCTGAGTGGAATTATTCACGGAAAAACCCGATTAAGGCTTGACGAAACGCGATATTCCCGTTAGGCTATCGGCGGGTGTTGACAGGTCAACAGGCAGTATTGTACAGGGAACATGGGCAAAGTCAATGGCAAAAGCGATGGCGACCCGGAATTAACGCCTCGCCTGCTGCGGGCGTATCTCGCCTATCACGCTGTCGGGCCGGGGGAAGTCGCCGAGAAAAGGGGCGTCTCGCGGCAAAGCGTCAGCGCGGCGCTGAACGCTGATGTGACCGGGCGACCGGTCAGTCAGGACCTGCTCCGCGAGATTCATCAGGCGGCCAATTCCATCATCGCCGAACGGCGGGAAGAGGAAGAGTAGATTGTGCGACCGTGCGGTGGATGGATCGGGTAACGGTTGGTGAATCCAATATGGACGGTCCTTAGCCGACGGTGTAGACGGGCGCCACGCCGGCATCCTCGTCGGACAGGCTCAGCTTGCTACCGCTGAAGACGCGTCCGTAGATTGGCCCCACCTTCACGTCGCCCCGGTGGGCCGAGGCCACCACACGCACGTCGAAGCGCAGGTCGGATTCCTCGGACAGCCGGCCGGGCTCGAAGTAGCCCTGCACCACGCTGCCCCCCGCCCGCAGCCGCTGCTGGAGGATGTGGCCCGCCTGCTGGGAGGAGGATTCCGGACGCAGGATCGTGACGCCACGCCCTCCCCCGCCCAGGTAGTCCTTGACCGCCAGCCGCAGCCCCTGCTCCAGCATATAGTAGGCGGCCGGCTCGATGTGCTCGTCCAGCACCTGCGACCACAGCACGTTCTCCCGCAGCACCTTGCCCTCCTCCTCGTCCGGACGCAGGTGCTCGCGGGCCGCCGGGTCGCACAGGACGGACAGAAACCCCTTGTTCGTGTACAGGAACATGTCCAGCGCCGGGAACGTCTTGACCGTCCCCTCCAGCACCGCCCTGCGCAGGGGGGAGTCCTCACGCAGCTCGCCCCACTCGGAAAGGTTCTCCTCGACGTAGAGCAGGTCCACCCGGCCAGCCCCCGAGAGATGGAGACCGTCCTCGCGCAGTTTGAGGTCGGCCTCGTGACACAGCGGAATCTCGAGGCCGCCGGCGCTCGCTATGCCGTCGGCGAGGCCCTCCAGCTCGTCCACGTTGAACATGTCCTCGTCATTGAAGCCCCGCAGGAACGCGATGCACCCGGCATCGGGCTCGTGCAGCGGACGGAGCCCGTGCTGATACAGAAACGGCCCGAAGTCGACGTCCGCGGCCCGCTCTGCCCCCGGCACGCATTCACAGACGAGCGGGAACAGCACCTGGTCCGCCCTGTGCGCGTAATGTCCGTAGCCGACCGCGCAGTTCAGCTCGATGACCTTCATTCCCTCGGGCGCGCAGTGCAGGTCCGCCGCGAAGAACAACCGCTGGTCTTCCGGGGGGCCGGGCAGCAAGGGACGCAGCGGCTCCGGTATGAAGCCGACCAGCCTGTCGTAGAAGTCCCGGTCGTGCCCCGCCGCGGCTTTGGCCTTGCGCAGCAGCTTCGCCAGTGTCGTGACGACCTCGACCGCCCGATTGAGCTGCTGGCTGTTGAGGAATATGGCCCACGGGCTGGCCGCGGGGACCTCGGCGACGGCTTCGCGGGCCTTCGCCAGCACCTCCTCGGCGTAGACGTCCGCCGCCTCTCGGCGGGCGTCCCTCTTAGACTGCTTCGCCGCAAAGGACTTCACCTGGCCCGTAAGCACCTCTTCCGCCTCGCCGAAAGCACCCTCCAGCGTCACGCGCTCATCGGGCTGGAACTCGGAGAGCAGGAAGTCCACCACCCCGTCGTATTCCCGGCGGCTGGCGGCGTTGACGCCTAGCTTGATGCGGACGATGTCCGTGCGGTCGGCCGCCTCGAGCACGGACCGCACGCCGTTGTGCCCGCCGTGCCCGCCCCCCTGCCGGCCCTTGACCGAGCCCAGAGACAGATCCAGGTCGTCGTGGGCAATGGCCCAGAGGTTGTCATCAAACCCGAACCGCTCCCGCAGGGGCCCCACCACGCGCCCACAGTCGTTCATCGTGGTCATGGGTTTGACCAACAGGCAGGGCAGGCCCGCCAGCTCGATTTGCGCGGCCTCGCCCTCGACGCCGTCCATCGGCTCGAAGTCCGTCCCGCCGTGCCTTTCGGCCAGAAAGTCGGCGAACATGAAGCCGGCGTTGTGGCGGGTGCCGGCGTAGTCGGAGCCCGGATTACCCAGGCAGATTACGGTGACGTGGGGTTGATCGGCGGTCATGCCGTGCAGGTCGCGCAGACGGGGTTCGGTTCGCGCCACATCTTGCCGCTGAAGGTCTCCATCACCACGTCCTCGCCCTCCCGCTCTCGCACGTACTGGTAATTGAGCGGGACCTTGCCGTAGGGGGTATCCAGCACGTATTGCGGGATGGCGAACCCGCTGGTCCGTCCGCGCAGGTCGCGCATGAACTGGATACCCCGCTCGATCTGGACGCGGAAGTGCGCGGTGCCCTTCAGCACCTGGCACTGGTAGAGGTAGTAGGGTCGCACCCGCGCCGCCACCAGCCGTTCGCCCAGATCCTTCAGCACGGCGGAGTCGTCGTTAACGCCCTTGAGGAGCACCGTCTGGTTGCCCATCGGGATGCCGTGATCGACGATGCGTCCGCAGGCGGCCACGGCCTCCGGCGTCAGTTCCTTCGGGTGGTTGAAGTGCGTGTTGATCCAGAAGGGCTGGTGCCGGGCCAGTCGCTCGCACAGCTCGTCGGTGATACGGGAGGGCAGCGTGCAGGGGCTGCGACTGCCGATGCGCACGAGTTCCACGTGCGGTATCTCATGGATCTTCGCCACAATCTCCTCGACCTGCTCGTCCGGCATCAGCAGCGGGTCACCGCCGGTCAGCAGCACGTCGCGGATGGCCGGCGTGTTGCGGAGGTATTCGTAGCCTTCCTCGAGGTTGTCCTCGCTGATGGCCGCGCCGCGCGTGTCCACCATCCGCTTGCGGAGGCAGAACCGGCAGAACGTGGGGCAGATGGAGCTGACGCAGAAGGCCACCCGGTCCGGATAGACGTGGATCAGGTTCTCGACCGGAGAGTGGTCCTCCTCCTTCAGCGGGTCCCACACGCCCAGCTCGTCGTGCATCTCCTCGATGCGGGGCACCACCTGCCGGCGGATGGGACAGTCCGGATCGTCGGGGTCCATCAGGGAGGCGTAATACGGACTGATCCCCCAGTTGAAGACACCCTCTATTTCCTGCAACCCCGCCCTTTCTTCGGGCGTCAGGTCGATGTACTGCTCGAGCTGCTCAGCGGTGTTGATACCGTCGTGCAGTTCCTGTAGCCAGTCGTTCATCCGTTGTTCTCTCCTCTGCAGCGCTCCGCTCGAGCGCCAGGTCGATGATTCTGCCAATCAGTCCGACGTAATCGTAGCCCGCCGCCTCGGCCAGCACGGGATAGACGCCGTAGAACGGGCTGAGGCCCGGCAGGGGGTTGATCTCAAGCATCCACGCGTTCCCGTCGGTGTCCATCATGTAGTCCACGCGTGCCAGGTCCCGTGCACCGATGGCGCGATACAGCGCCAGCGTCCAGTCCTTCAGTCTCCGCTCCAGCGGTTCGCTCAGCGAGTACGGGCAGACTATCTCTCGCTCGTGGAGCTTCTTGGTCATCTCCGAGTACATGCCGCCCGGCGCCACCACGCGCCCTGTGGGCAGCACTTCAGGTTCGTCGTTGCCCAGCAGGCCGACGGTCACGTCGAAGCCGTCAACGTAGCCCTCGGCCAGGCAAGGCTGCTGGTAACGGCAAATGCAGCAGCCCACGTGCCCGGGAAGTTCGCCCGGTTCTCTCACAATGCTCGCGGGGCCGACCCCCACGCTGGAGCCGCCGTAATTCGGCTTCACCAGCAGGGGATAGTCCAGCTCTTCGGCCACGGCCTCGGCCTCCTGCGCGCTGTGGAACAAGCGGAACTCGGGCGTGGGGATGTCCAGATCGCGGGCCAGCCGCTTGGTCATCGCCTTGTTCAGCGACACGCCCAGCGTCACCCCATCGGAAGCGGTGTATGGTATGCCCAGGTAGTCCAGCATGGCCGGCGCCAGCGTCTCCCGCGACGGACCCTCACTCCCTTCGGCGATGTTGAAGGCCAGGTCGGGGCGCTCGCGCTCCAGCACCTCCACGGTGTCCGGGCCCAGCCTCACGGGCACGGCCCGTTCGCAGTGCCGGCCGATTGCCTCCAGCAGCGCCTCGATGGTATCGGGCGATTCGTATTCGGCCTCCACCCACAAACCTTCTCCCCCGGGCGTGGCCTCGTCATAGATCAGAGCTATCTTCATTGCTTCTGCATCCACCTGCGGAATTCCTCGAGTTGCCGATCGACGTGGGCGCGGTCCACGTAGTAGAAGGAGCTGCAGCCGTCCTTCTCGAAGCCCACAAGTCCGGCGCCCTTCAGTACGTTCAGATGATGGGACAGGCAGGGCTGGGAGATGCCCAGTTTGTCGGCCAGCTCGCAGACGCACAGGGGTGACTTGCCCCCGTCCGGGGGCAGCATGTCCAGCAGCCGCAGGCGCAACGGGTCGGCAAGCGCCTTGAATGTGCTCGCGTACTCGTCGAACTCAGACATTCCGGTCTCTCCCGGTGTGGCAGTGCACTGGCGCAAAGAGTGTGGTCCCGACCCCCACCGCGGCAGCCGGACGGCGCCGCGGCATTCATCCATGTATTCTTATATTTGAATAGACTAATGGACGCAGCCCGGCCTGTCAAACGCACGCCCTGCCATCCGATCGTCCTCGCCCTCGCCCTCGTTCTCGGTGGCCTTTAACACGGAGGCACGGAGAACACGGAGCTTGCCCGCCTCTGGCGGGAACGGCAAACGACCATGTCGGGTATTCACCTCGTCGCTCCTTTGCTTCTGTCGCCGTTCCTGGTGCCTTCGTGCCTTTGTGTGAGTATGTGTAGTTCGGCAGTCAGCGCTTGTGCGCACCTCCCTCCCCGTTTAACATCCGCCTCTGAGGAGACCGACTCGGACGGGAGACCGAGAGATGAGAACGTGGCAGGCGGACGTGACTGTCGTGGGCGGCGGCATGGCGGGCATCGCCTCCGCCATCGCGGCGGCCCGGGCCGGAGCGGACACCATCCTGATCGAACGCGGAGGATGGCTCGGCGGCATCGGCATCACCGGCGCCACCGGACTTCACACCTTCTACAACGTCTACGGGGCGGAGGAGGACGCGCCGCGCCGGAAGCTGGTCGGCGGCATACCCCAGGACCTCGTTGACCGCGTGCGCGACCTGGGCGGCGGCGTTGGGCACGTGCCCATGGAGCGCGGCGCGGATTTCGTCAGCATGCTCACGCCGGTCGAACCGGAGGCGTTCAAGCTGGCCGCCGTCCAGCTCTGCCGGGAGGCGGGCGTGCGGCTGCTTCTGCACACCACCTTCATCGACGCCACGGCGGCCGACGGTGAGGTCAGGTCGATAGAGGTCTGGAGCAAGGCCGGCCGGGGCAAAGTCGAGGCCCGCGTCTTCATCGACGCCTCCGGCGACGGCGACCTGGCGGCGGCGGCCGGGGCCGAGCACATCACCTATGCGCCCGGCGACGAGGGCGCCTACGCGGCGGGCTTCACCTTCCGCCTGTGCAACGTGGACCTCCACGCGCTGGAGGCCCACCTGCTGCGGGAGGACCTCCTCACGCAGTCCGCCCACGCCGTCAAGCCCGGCATGACCGAGCCCGACCCCGTGCGGGTGGGCATCGACATGCGGCGACTGCGGGAAGGCGGCGCCGAAGAGGCGCCCGGCTACTTCCTATCCAGCTCGCTTCGCCCGCAGGAACTGACCTACTGCAACTGCATCAACTTCAGTGGACTCGACCCGCTGAACCCTGAGGACCTGACGGAGGCGGAGGTCGCCTTGCGGGGCCGCATGTTCGGGGTGGCCGACTTCTTCCGTCAGACCTTCGATGGCTGCGAGGGCTGCTACCCCGCCGGACCCGCGCCGGCCGTCGGGCCGCGTCGCGCCCGGGCGTTCCGCTGCGACTACGAGTTGTCGCAGGACGACGTGACCTCCGGCGCCCGGTTCGACGACGAGATAGGTCAGTTCGGCTTCATCGACAACGGCAACTTCGTGGTGGCTGACGCCAGCTCCTACGGCATCCCCTATCGCTCGCTCAGGCCGCTGGCGATGGACAACCTGCTGATCGCCGGCCGCATGATGACCGTCGAGCTTGTGGCCCACAACAGCACGCGCAACACCACGTGCTGCATGGTCTGCGGTCAGGCGGCGGGCACGGCGGCCGCCCTCGCGGCACAGCAAGAGTGCTCGGTGCGCCACGTGGACGTAGGCCGCCTGCGCGAACTCCTGCGCGCCGAGGGCGCCCTCCTTCAGCCCCGCGAGGTATAGGCTCTGTCTGAGAAATCGGCCGCCGGACCGAGAGCGAGCGAATCGGCGGCCGACAAGGACGCCGAAGCAGGCATGTCCCTGCGACATGTCGATGCAGGCGGACGCAGCCGGACGTCGGTGGAGCCGCTCGAATCCAGGCCCGGTTTTTCAGACAGAGCCTGAACTCGACGGCCTGGCGAGGGCAACTGGCTGCTCAGATCCCGTCCGCGAGGCCCTTCCCGCCGGCCCGGCTTCCGGGGGAGTGGGGGCCGTATCGTGCGGTAGCGAGGATTGAAAAAACTTCTTACCGCCCGTATCCTGATCCTGAGGGTAAGGGACCGACGAAGGCGAGGAGGGTGGACCATGCGCAACATCGTTTTGACGTCCGTATTGCTGGCAACGATTCTGGCCTGCTCGACGGGAGGAACCATGGAGACAGGCAAGCCAAAGCCGGAGCCCGAAGCGGAGCCGGGTGAGACCATCGCGGTGCACTCCAACCGCTTTGCTGTGGACTTCTTCGAGCAGGTCCGCGCCCGCGAGGGGAACCTTTTCTGCTCGCCCTACAGCATCTCGACCGCCCTGGCCATGACCTACGCCGGCGCCCGCGGCCGCACCGCCGAGCAGATGGCCGAGGTGCTGCACCTGCCGGAAGACCGCCACACGGTCCGGTCCGGATATCGCAGCCTGACCGACGAGGTCAACGAGGCGGCCCGCGGAAAGGACGGGGTCCGCATCGAGGTCGCCAACGCCCTCTGGGGGCAGGTGGGCTACGAGTTCCTGCCCGAGTTCCTGCAGGTTCTCGAAGAGTACTACGATGCGGAACTGAATGAAGTGGACTTCGTGGGCGCCGCCGAGGCGGCCCGCGAGCGCATCAACACGTGGGTCGCGGAGGCGACCAACGGCAAGATAGAGGACCTGATACCCCGGGGCGCCCTCGATGCCATGACGCGTCTGGTGCTGACCAACGCCATCTACTTCAAGGGGTTGTGGAAGAATCAGTTCGACGAGGATCAGACCGAGCACGCGCCGTTCCATACGGCGTCCGGCGAGAGCAAACAGGTGCCGATGATGCACCAGAAGGCGGACTTCCCCTACGGCGAGACGCCCGACTGCCGGCTGCTGGAGATGCCCTACGTCGGGGATACGCTGTCCATGGTGGTGGCGCTTCCGCCCGAGGATAGCTCCATCAGCGACCTTGAGGAACGGCTGACGGCGGAGCGGCTCGAGCGGTGGCTGGGGACCCTGCGGGTGCGCGAGGTGGATGTCTTCATACCGCGCTTCAAGCTGGAGACGAAGTTCAGCCTGACCGGCGACCTGGGCCGGATGGGCATGCGGGACGCCTTTGCCGGAGACGCCGCCGACTTCTCCGGCATGAACGGCAAGAAGAATCTGTTCATATCCGACGTCATCCACAAGGCCTACGTGGAGGTCAACGAGGAGGGCACGGAGGCCGCCGCGGCGACGGGAGTGGTGGTGGGCATTACGGCGGTCGCGGAACCCCCGCCCGTCTTCCGGGCGGACCGCCCGTTCCTGTTCTTCATCCGCCACAAGCCGTCCGGCGCCATCCTGTTTCTGGGACGCGTGATGGACCCGACCGCCGGGGAGGAGAGCTGACGCTGCACCCGGCTTACCCCTGCATGGCGTAATCGAAGAAGCCAGCGGCTTCGAGGTCGGCCCGCAGTTCCCGGCGCTCGCTGTCGGTGAACGGACGCAGCGGCAGGCGGGCCGGGCCACAGTCCAGCCCGATGAGTTTCATCATCTCCTTGGCCGCGCGTACCCCGCCGTACCGTCGCAGCACGTCCACCATTTCGGCCGCTTGCGCCTGCGCCTCGCGTGCTGTCGCCATGTCGCCCCCCTCGAATGCCCGCATCACCGTGTGATACAGCGGGGCCGCAAAGTTGTAGGTCGTGCCCACCGCCCCCCGCGCCCCGAGCGCCAGCGCGGCCAGCAGCATCTCGTCCCGTCCGAACAGCATGTCGTACCGGCCCCCTTCCAGGCGCAGGCAGCGCAGATAGTCCATCAGGTCTTCGTGGGTGTACTTCATCCCGGCCAGGTTGGGGATGGAGTCGGCAGCGGCCCGCAGGAATTCGATCATGGGCAGGTCAACGCCGCTGACCGACGGGATGTGGTAGTAGTAAAAGGGGAGTCGGGCAGCGGCAGCGGCCACCTCCGAGCAGAACGCCACCAGCCCCTCTATGCCGTCGGGCTTGAGAAAGCTCGGTCCCATGGCGGCAACGGCGTCGGCGCCGGTTCGTTGCGCGTGCGCGGCCAGCTCCCGGGCGGCCACCAGCGACGTGTGGCCCACGTGCACGATGACGGCGAAGTCCTCCGGCGCCGCCTCCACCCACCGCTCCGCCACACGCAAGCGCTCCGGCACCGTCAGCGCCAGGCTCTCGCCCGTCGTCCCGCAGGGGAAAGCGCCCCGCAGGTCATAGTGGACCAGCATGCCGACCTGACGCTCGACGGTCCCGAGGTTCAGTTCTCCCTCATCGGTCATCGGCGTGGGCGGCGCCGCAATCAGGCCCTCCGGCTTCTCGATCTCCATGGAACCACTCCAGCTCGGTTGAGCTTAAGCCCTGTATCGCAACGTTACCGGCAGGATAGCCTGCCGGTGAGGAGCGGGCAAGGCGCGAACCCACGCACAAGGTGCCGTTTGACGCGGCCGGTTGGCCGCTGTAGTGTGCGATACGCCTATGGGGCCGGCCGCGACCTCCCCTCCTATGGAGGAATTGCGAATGAGAAGGGCTTTCACACTGATCGAACTGGTTCTGGCAACGGCCCTTCTTGCTTTGTTGGGCTTCCTTACCTTCTTCCTGCCGGTCACGTGGGCCGCCGCGTCCGGCGCCGGCGGGCAGCAGGTCCGTCGGATTGCCGGCGGCTTCGGCGCCGACGGGTGGACCGTCTTCGAGCGGAGCCCGGACAGCCGCGTCATCTACGTCAGTAGCTCCTCCGGCAGCGACGAGAACGACGGCCTCTCCCCGGAGGCGCCGCTCAGGACCCTGGAGAAGGGCATGTCCATGCTGCGGCATGAGAAGCCCGACTGGCTGCTGTTGCGGCGCGGTGACGAGTGGGAAGAGGGCCTGGGCGGCTGGTTCAACGGCAACCGCGTCTGCGGCCGCAGCGCCCGCGAGCCCATCGTCATCGGCGCCTACGGCGACGGCCCGAGGCCGCTCCTGAAGGTGGGCGACACGCGGTTCCTCCGCGTCGCCACCGGGCGCGGCATGCCCCCCGATTGGCACGGGGTCTGCAACGTTGCCATCTTCGGCCTCCACATCTACGACCACACGGGCGACCCGGACTCCCCGGACTTCGACGAATCGAAGGACAAGGGCGGGGAGGGCCTGTCGTGGCATTCCACGGGTGAAAACCTGTTGATCGAGGACTGCCACTTCGACTTCACCGGCCTGGGCGTCGTCGGGCGCGGCCCCCGCAAAGAGCGCGTCGAGGAGCATCTGCGCAACTTCCAGATCCGCCGGTGCATCGTCACCGACAACTGGAGCACCAGCGGCCACTGCCAGGGCATGTTCCTCGCCAACGTGGACGGGGCGCTGATCGAGGAGTGCGTCTTCGACCACAACGGCTACAACATCGAGACGGGCGACCTGCCCACGTGGTTCAACCACAACATCTACATCACGACCTCTTGCGACGACATTACCGCGCGGGGCAACATCATCGCGCGCGGCTCCACCACGGGCATCTACTGCCGGACCAACGGTGTGCTCGAGGGCAACCTCTGCCTGGATAACACCCCGTCCCTCAACCTCGGCCGCATCCGCAAGGCCCGCCCGGGCGGCCTCACGGGGCGCGTGGCGGGCAACGTGGTCATCGACGCCACTCCGCGAACCAACGAGAAGCGCACCATCCGCGGCAACGGCATCGAGGTCGGCAACATCAACATGGACGGCGCCGTGGTCGAGAACAACATCCTCATCGGTGAGCAGAACTCCCCCGGCGCGCTCAGCATCGGCCCCGCCGGGGTCGGCGTGCACAACGCGGTCTTCCGCAACAACACCATCTACAACTGGTCGCGCGCCTTCAGCGTCGTCGGCGTGCAGTCGGAGGAGCTGGCCACGCTGCAGATCTCGGGCAACGTCTTCGCCCGCAACCTCGTGCAGAACCCCGACCGCCCGGAGATCGGCCTCATCCGCGTGCGGGACATGGGTGAGCCGCGGGGTGTGGAGTTCCGCAACAACATCTACTGGAGCGCGGCGGAGCCGACCGAGTGGTTCCACGTCGGCGTGGGGGACCGGGACACGGTCGGCGTGGCGTTTGAAGAGTGGGCTCGTCGGGCGAAAGACTCCTCGCGGGTAGGCCGCGTCGAGTTCGCCGATCCCACCCGCACCGCCGCCAGCTATAACGCCACGCTGGGAGGGGAGGCCACCCGGGAGGCCTTCCTGGCGCAAGCACGGCGTCAGTCGAAAAGGGATTGGCGGATCGAGTACACTGCCGCACCGGTCATTGACTACATCCGGGAGGGCTTCCGGCCGGGCGGCGACGTCGGCGGCGCGGGCACCGTGGCCGGACACACCCGGCAGGGAGAACCGCAATGAGACCCTCGGGACGCTACGGCCAGGTGCTGCTTCTGGTGACGGCTGTGCTTATCGGCCCGGGCTGTGTATGGCTGGCGGCGGCGGGCGGGGCTGCGGCCGGCGCCGGAGCCGCCGTTTTCTACCTGGGCCGCCTCGAACAGACCGTGGACGGCTCGGTGGAGGAGGTCTATCAGGCGGCGCTGGAGACGCTGGAGGCCGAGAACCTGCCGGTCATCGAGAAGAAGGTCGACAGCATGACCGCCCGTGTCGAGTCCGAATACGCCGACGAGAAGCACATCTGGATCCAGATGGAGGAAGTCGCCCCGGAGCGGACCAAGGTCTGGGTGCGGGTGGGAATAGTGGGCGACAAAGACCGCTCCAGCCGCCTGCTGGACGGCATCAAATCCCGCCTGTGAACCTTGCCGCAGTTTAAACACGGAGGCACTGAGGGCACGGAGGACGCCGGAAGACTAACCACGACGACACGACGAACACGACGTAACGGCAGAACGGCAACCAACGCAGGATGGGACGGCAGGCTCGGCGGACAGAATCGTTCCCGGCGGCGGCAGTCCTCGCCGCAGAGAGCGGAGAAGGGGCCGGGACAAACACTTCTTGACTTGAGGCGACAGAGCCGATACAAGTTCTTTCGGACCGGGCAGTGGTGGTTCGCGTACCTTTCACGATCCTTACGGCAACGAATTGGGGCGCGTGGACGCGAAGTTCCTGGGACTCTCGGCAGGAGGCAGCCGATGAAGCGAAGACTGGTGGGGTTGGGAATCGTGGCCATGGCAGCGATGGTCAGCCTGGGTGGAGAGCCATCCGATTTGCCGCCCGAGGTCGAGCAGACGCTGCAGAACGAGTCCGAGGGATATGCCAGCTACTTGATCGAGAGACTGCGGACGGACCCCGATCCGCGCAAGCGTGCGGGCGCCGCCTTCGCACTGGGGGGTGGCGTTTTCGGCGTCCGCCACACGCCCGAAGTCACCGCAGCCCTGCTGGAGGCCCTCGAGGATTCGGATGAGCACGTGCGGGCCATGGCGCTGCGGTCCTTCGGCAACCTCGACGTTGAATCCAAGGACGCGGTGAGTGCGGTCACGAGGTTGCTGGATGACCCCGCCCCGAAGGTGCGGGAAGTCGCCGCCGCCGTCCTGCCGCAGGTGGGGGAGCCGAGCGAAGAGGCGATGCAGGCCCTCAGACGTCTGGCCGAGCGAGCGAGTGGGATGGACTCCGTCCAGGCCCGGTATGCGCTGCTTTTGCTGAGCAAGGAGTCGGGCCCGCACCTCCGGGCCCTTCTGGAGACGGCCGGGTCCGCGGACCATCCCCACGACCGGTCCCACGCGATACGCCTGCTGGGCGGCCTGAGTAATGAGACGCTGGCACCGGTGATGGAGAAGTTCATTGCGGTTCTTCTCGAGGCGACGGGTTCGGAAAACGGCACCGTTGCAGGCACTGCAGCCGTCGCGTTGCGGGAAGTGCCGGTCGAGGCCGACCGCGCCGTACCGGTCCTGCTGGCTCTCGCCCAACGCCCGGACAGCGAGCCGGAGGACGTCATCTATGCCCGCGTGATGGCACTCGGCAGTCTTCTCCGCTTCGAGGAACGCAAGGACACGATCGCGCCGGCCCTCGTTGACCTTGCGCGGAAAAACGTGGGTCAGGGGGCACCACCGGTCGCTGGCACTGCGCTGACCCACCTGGGAATCTGGGACGTAAGGACGCCCGAGGTGCTTGGTCTGGTGGAGCGAGCGGTCCGTGCCGAAAATGAAGAGTTGCGGGACTCCGCCTTCCTTTATCTGGGATACGTCAGCGATCCGCCCGTGCAGTTTCTGCGGCCGGCACTGGCCGCGCGGGGACAGAGCAGACGGGGCAGTTCGCTCGTGGACGCATATCTCGCCCGGCTCCATGACACGCAGGATGACTTCCGGGACAAGGTGCTTGCGGCAACGAAGTCCCCCGACGCGGCGGTCCGTGCCGGCGCGGCGCAGACTCTGTGGATCGAGTTCCAAGAGTTGACCGCGCCGATGAATCAGGCGCTCCTGCGGATGCTGAAGGACGAAGATATCAGGGTGACGAAAGCCGCCGCGAGGGCATTCCGGCGGTTGGGTGCGCCACCGGAAGCGTTGCCATCCTTGCGTGAACTCAAGGGACGTCTGCAGCAGCAACTGGCCGGCGACACGGAGAACCCCGAGCCCTACAGGCAGGCACTCGAATACGTCACAGAGGCGCTCAAGGAAGCTCCGGCGGAATGACCGCCGCCCCGCGAGTCTTCTCCTCACGAAGTGTTCGCGGTGTTCGTCGTGGTTGGCGGCGGTGACGGCAGAGCGGAAAGAAGGGCAACGGCGGAGGAGGAGGCTCCTGTGCCAGCGCGTCGGAACCCAGAGAACGATTGGGGTTCCGACGGTTGCGGCCGCCCCTTGCCGTTCTCCGCGTTACCGCCTGAGGCGGGTAGACTCTGCGTTCCCTGCAGCAAAAGCCGTTGTCGTAATCCTCTCCTGCCTGTGCTGTCCTCAGCGCCTCAGTGGTGCGCCTTTACGTCGTGGTCGTTGTGGTCGTCGTGGTTGGTCAGCCCTTCTTGTCCGTCCTGTTGACGGGGGCTCGACGCGCCGCTAACATCTTAGTGCGTTAAGTCCCAGCGGACGTTGGAGGGGTCATGGCGACGAACCAGGACAGCCTGCCGAAGTACTACCGCATCTGCCAGGACATCATCGAGGCCATCCGCGAGGGCGAGCTGCGCGAGGGCGACCGCGTGCCCAGCGAGAACGAGCTGATCGAAAACTACCAGGTCAGCAACACCACAGCCCGCAAGGCGCTGGCCGAACTGGAGCAGAGCGGCTGGGCCAACCGCGTCAAGGGCCGCGGCACCTTCGTGACCAGCCGGGCCGTCGAGCGCGACGTGGACAAGATACTCAGCTTCACCCGGAACATGCGGCAGGCCGGGCGCACGCCGGAGACCCGCCTGCTGAACGTGCGTCTCGAGCGGTCGCCCCACGTGCTGACCATCCACGGGCGGACCTACACCATGCCCGGCCCCATGACCGCCATCGAGCGCATGCGCCTGGCCGACGGCGTGCCCATGATGAAGGAGACCCGCTACATCTCCCGCGAGTTCTGCCCCGGCATCGGCGACAAGGACCTGACCGGCTCCCTCTACGACATCTACGAGCAGGAGTACGGCGTGCAGCTCGTCGAGATCCAGCAGATGCTCAGCGCCGTTATGCTGGAGGAGGAGGAACTCGACTGGTTCGGGCTGGAGGAGGTCGTGCCCGCGTTCTGCGTCGAGGGCGTCACCTTCTGCGGCAAGGAGTTGATCATCGAGATGGAACGCTCCATCTACCGCGGCGACATGTACCGCTTCCTCGTGACGGCGAGAAGCTGACGAAGCAACCCGTAACCCGGATGCGCCGAAAGACACCATGCACTCGAAACACCTGCTGACGGACCTCTACCGAAAGCTCTACCCGAGATCACCCATTTACCGTAGCGGAGTTACACGTTCGTCTTCATCGTGAGAGGGTACCCCCCGCGCTCTTTGTCAAGGACAAAATCCGTAGAGTAATCTGCCTCGGTCGCCTCTGGCGGCCGTTTGTCCGGGGAGGCATGGGCGGCAGAAAGGTCTTTTTCGGCCATCGAGAGGCACCTTGACTGTCGGCAAACCGCAAAGTCAGGTTGGTGTGCTCCCCGAAATATGATCCAGATGCTATGAGAGAGTCTCGATGGTATAGTTCTGAGCAAGGAGGCTCTCATGAAGGGAAAGAAGCACACGCCGCAGCAGATTATCCGTAAGCTCAGGGACGCCGAGGCCGACCTGGCCGCGGGACTGAGCATCAGCGAGATCGCCCGCAAGCTCCAGATCAGCGAGGCGACCTACTACCGCTGGCGCCGCCAGTACGGCGGGATGAAGGCCGACGAGGTGAAGCGTCTCAAAGAGCTTGAGCAGGAAAACCGCCGCTTGAAGCGCCTGATCGGTGAGCTGGAGCTGGACAAGGCGATCCTGAAGGAGGCCCTTGAGGGAAAAGGCTGAGCCCGGCCCGGAAGCGGGCCGCCGTCGGGCGCGCCCAGCAGAGGCTGGGCGTTTCCGAGCGCCGGGCATGCAAAGTGGTGGGCCAGCCCCGCTCCACCCAGCGCTACCGGCCCAGGAGAGCGAAAGATGAGGTGCGGCTGGTCAGGAGGATGACCGAGCTTGCGAGGCAAAATCCCCGCTACGGCTACCGCCGCATCTGGGCCCTTTTGCGCCGGGAAGGCTGGGAGGTGAACAAAAAACGCATCTACCGGCTCTGGCGCCGAGAGGGCCTCAAAGTGCCCCAAAAGCAGCACAAGAAACGCAGGCTCGGCAGCAGCGAGAACGCCTGCGTCCGCCGAAGGCCCGAGCGGAAGGACCACGTGTGGGCGTGGGATTTCATCCACGACCGCACCGCCGGCGGGCGTCCGCTGAACTGGCTGACCATAGTGGACGAGTTCACCAGGGAATGCCTGGCCCTGAAGGTAGAAAGGAGCATCAAGGCCGAGGACGTGAAGGATCAGCTCATCCGGCTTTTCACGGTGCGCGGGGTGCCCGATCACATCCGCTCGGATAACGGCCCGGAGTTCATTGCCAGGGCGATCCGCCGCTGGCTGGAGAGGGCCGAGGTGAAGACGCTTTATGTGGGGCCCGGGGCCCCGTGGGAGAACGGGTATGCGGAGGCGTTTCAGAGCCGGCTGCGGGATGAGCTACTGAACGCGGAGGAGTTTCGGGACGTACGGGAGGCCGCGGCGCTGGCACAGCAGTGGCGGCGCCACTACAATCGGCAGCGGCCGCACAGCGCGCTGGGGTATCTGACCCCGGCGGAGTTTGCCGCGGCGCGTGTTCCTCCAGGGCTCGGTTCCTTCGCCCTTCCGGAACACGCGCGCGCCGAACAGCAATACTCTCTCATAGCAAGTGGAACATAAAATGGGGGCAGGCCAGAGCCGGCTGGACCGGGTGGGCAACGAGAGCGATTTCCTGGTTGCGGACACGATGACGTTCAAGGAGAATTACGGCTTCGAGAGCGAGATAATCGCCGGCAGCATCAAGACGCAGAACCACGTGCTGGCGTGCCTGCGCGCCGGCGTGGACATCGTGACGCTGGGCGAGGCGCTGTTCTTCCAGATGTTCGAGCACCCGCTGACCGACATCGCGCTGGAGCAATTCGCCGAGGACTGGAAGAACGTGCCGAAGTAGGGAAGATCGAGCGGAACGAAGGGCGTTGGTCACCCAGGTCGCGGGGGCAAAGATGCCCCCACGTAACCGGCAGGGATGCCGGCGCCACAGGCCGGCCGCGTGCCGGCGCAGGATAGCCACAGGAAACTTTGGTGATTTCGAGAGATGCGATGAGCGGGATGCGGAAGACCGTGCTGGCGTACGGAGAGACGCTCTGGGACCTGCTGCCTTCCGGCCCCGTGCTGGGCGGGGCCCCGTTCAACTTCGTTTACCGCGTGAACTGCCTCGGCGACCGGGGGCTGATATGCACACGCCTGGGGCGGGACGAACTGGGGCGGGAGGCGTTCGAGAAGATTGATGAACTCGGCATGGACACCCGGCTGGTGCAATGGGACGAGGACCAGCCCACCGGCACCGTCCAGGTGGACCTGTCCGACAAGAACAACCCCTCCTTCTTCATCGTGCCCGGCGTCGCCTACGACAACATTCAGCCCACCGATGACGTCCTGCGGATTGCCGAGGGGGCCCACTGCATCTGCTACGGCACGCTGGCCCAACGCACACCGGCCGGCCGGGAGGCGCTGGCGGAGATTCTGGCCGCGGCCGGCGACGGCCTCCGCCTGCTGGACATCAATCTGCGCCCCGACTGCTGGACCGACCAGACCGTCCGCTCGTCGCTGGAGCGGGCCGACATCCTGAAGCTGAACGAGGACGAGGCGCGGGAATTGGACGCCATGTTCGGCCTGGCCGCCCGGTCGGCGCCCGCCTTCGCCGAGGCAATCATCGGGGAATGGGCCCTCTCGCATTGCGTGGTGACCTTCGGCGAGCGGGGCGCCTACGCCGCTTCCGTCGAGGGCGAGACGGCCTACGTGCCCGGCTATGACGTGGAGCTGGCGGACACGTGCGGGTCGGGCGACGCCTTCACGGCCGGCTTCATCTATCGCCTCATGCGGCGCCGCCCGCTGGCGGAGTGCTGCGTGCTGGGCAACGCCCTGGGCGCGCTGGTGGCCACCCAGAACGGCGCCACCGCGGCCGTCACCGACGAGGACGTCGAGCGCTTCCTGGCCGAAGAGCGCGCGCGCATCTCCGAGCCGGAACTGGAACCGTACACAGTCGAAGCCGAGGAGAGCTGACGATGGACCAACTGAAGATATCCATGGGCATCTGGGGCAACACCAATCTCGTAGACCGCTTCAACACGGAGGGATTCGGCGAGTTCGTGCCCGTGCTCGACCGCATCCGCGAGGTCGGCGAGATAGAGGGCGTGGACGGCATCGAGTTGCACCTGCCCACCGAGATAACCGAGGACAACGCCGACGATATCGGGAAGGTGCTGGACGACTACGGGCTGCAGATCGTCCAGCTCTGCGGCCACACGTGGACCGAGAAGCAGTACAAGCACGGCGCGCTGGCCGACAGCGATCCCAGGGTGCGCACCGCCGCCGTGGCCCGCGTCAAAGCGGCGCTGGACATGAGCGCCCGGTTCGACGTGCCCATCAGCGTGCTCTGGCCGGCCACCGACGGCAACGACTTCCCCCTGCAGGCCGACTACATGGCCCTCTACGAGCGCTACGTGGACTGCGTCCGGGAGATCCTCGACTACATCCACGAGAACGGCTATACCACGAAGCTCTGCATCGAGCCGAAGCCCTTCGAACCGCGCTCCCACATCATGATGGGCACCACGGCGCAGGCGCTCTGCGTGGTCAACGAGGTGGACGACCCCAACTTCGGGATGAACCTCGACATCGGCCACAGCCTGATAGCCATGGAGAACGTGGAGGACCAGCTCTCCCTCATCTGCCGCTACGGGAAGCTGTTCCACACCCACTTCAACGACAACGACCAGCAGTGCGACGCGGACGTGCCGCCCGGAACGGTCAACTTCATCCGGCTGGTCTCCATCATGTACGTGCTGGACCAGAACGACTACGACGGGTGGTACGGGCTCGACCTGTTCCCCTACCGCGACGAGCCGCGGAAGTTCATCGAGCTTTCCCGCGACAACTTGCGCCTTGCGAAGAAAGTGGTAAACCTTTTGAATAAGAACGGCGCCGCGCAGATGCGCGCCGAAGGCACACACGGTCCGGAGATGGCGGAGCTGGTGCGCGACTGCATCCGGAAGGTCTGAGACCAGGAGGAGACGATGGCTGTCAAGATGAAAGGCCCGGGCATCTTCCTTGCCCAGTTCCTGAGGGACGAGGAGCCGTACGACAACCTGGAGAACCTTGGCGGCTGGGTGGCCGACATGGGCTACAAGGGCGTTCAGATACCGGTCAACGAAGAGGCGCTCATCGACCTGGACAAAGCCGCCGAGTCCGAAGCCTACTGCGATGACCTGAAAGGCAGGCTGGCCGACCTGGGCCTGCAGCCCACGGAACTGGCCGCCCATCTGGCCGGGCAGTGCCTGGCCATAAGCAGCGCCTACGAGGTGGCCTTCGAGGGGTTCTACCCCGACGGTCTGCGCGGTGAAGAGCGGGCCGAGTGGGCGGCCGGCGAGCTTGAGAAGGCCATCCGCGCCTCCGCCAACATGGGTACGGACAACATCCCCACCATGTCGGGCGGGTTCGCGTGGCACATGATATACCCCTGGCCGCAGCGCCCGCCGGGGCTCATCGACCAGGCCTTCACCGAGCTGGCCCGCCTGTGGAAGCCGCTGCTGGACATGGCCGAAGACCACGGCGTCGTCTTCACCTACGAGCTGCACCCCGGCTCGGACGTTTACGACGGCGCGACCTTCGAGATGTTCCTCGACTACGTGGACAACCACCCGGCGGCGTGCATCAACTACGACCCCAGCCACTTCCTGCTGCAGCAGCTTGACTACTGCGAGTTCATCCAGCTCTACGGGGAGCGCATCAAGGGCTTCCACGTCAAGGACGCCGAATTCCGTCCGAGCGGACGCGTTGGCGTCTACGGCGGCTATCAGGATTGGGCCGAGCGCGCCGGGCGCTTTCGCTCCCTGGGCGACGGCCAGGTGGACTTCAACCGCGTGTTCACGCTGCTGACCGAAGCCGGCTACACCGGCTGGGCCGTGCTGGAGTGGGAATGCTGCGTAAAGAGCCCCGAGCAGGGGGCTCGCGAGGGCGCGCCGTTCATCGCCGACCATATCATTGAAGCCACGGAAGTGGCCTTCGACGACTTCGCGGGCTCGGAAACCGACGCGGCCCGCAACCGCAAGATACTGGGCATAGATTAGGCCGATGATCCTTGAGAAAGTCCTGCGCGTGGGAACGTCTCGGGGGCAGAGATGCCCCCGAGTGGCCGGCACAGATGCCGGCGCTACACACGCTGCGGGGACGCGGGCCCCGCTGTAGCGCCACCTTCCAATCGTCGCCCCGAGGGGAAGGCCGGTCACCCGCGGGCATCCTTGCCCGCAGGATTGGGCCGATACACGTAGTTTGATCGAGTGAGCTGGTTGCCGAAGGAACCGAACTGAAGGAGGACGAAGCATGCACACTATAGGCGCGGCCGTACTGGGCGCCGGATTCATTGGACCGGTGCACGTGGAGGCGCTGCGGCGCCTCGGAGTCAACGTTGTGGGCATCCTGGGTGTGGACGAGGAGGAGTCGAAGCAGGCCGCCGAGTCGCTCCATCTGCCCAGGGCATACAAGAGCCTGGACGAAGTGCTGTCCGACGACGAGGTGGACTCGGTCCACATCGCCACGCCCAACCGCCTGCACTACGAGTTCGCCAGCAAGGCGCTCGAGGCAGGCAAGCACGTCATGTGCGAAAAGCCGCTGGCTATGAACTCCGAGGAGAGCGCGGAGCTGGTCGAGCAGGCCGCCGGCAAGGACCTGGCGGCCGGCGTCAACTACAACATGCGCTCCTACCCGCTGGCCCGCGAGGCCGCCGACATGGTCGAGCGCGGCGATGTGGGCGAGATATACTCCGTCTGCGGCAGCTACGTGCAGGACTGGTTGCTCTACGACACCGACTACAACTGGCGCGTGCTGGCCGAGGAGGGCGGCGAGCTGCGCGCCGTCGCCGACATCGGCACCCACTGGATGGACCTCATCCACATGATTACCGGGCTGGAAGTAGAGGCCGTCTGCGCCGACCTCCACACCGTCCATCCGGTCCGCAAGCGTCCCACCGGCGAGGTGGACACCTTCAGCGGCAAGAAGGAGAAGGCCGTCGCGACCGAGGAGATCGAGATTACCACGGACGACTACGGCTGCATCATGTTCCACTTCAAGGGCGGCGCGCGCGGCTGCCTGTGGGTCTCGCAGACGACCGCGGGCCGCAAAAACTGCCTGCGCTACGAGCTGGCCGGCGCCAACTGCGCGCTCCAGTGGAACAGCGAAAGCCCGAACGAGCTGTGGATAGGCCACCGCGAGGGGCCCAACGGGAGCCTGCTGCGTGATCCGGCGCTGCTCTCGGACGCGGCGGCGGAGTTCGCCACCTTCCCCGGCGGTCACAACGAGGGCTACCCGGACACCTTCAAGCACGGCTTCCGGGCGTTCTACGAGTACGTGCAAGCCGGCGACTTCTCCGCCCCGGCGGACTTCCCGACCTTCGAGGACGGGCACCGCGAGGTCGTCCTCTGCGAGGCCATCCTCCGCAGCCACCGCGAGGGCGGCTGGGTCGAACTGTAGAGCAGGGATACACCAGGAAGGACACGAAGACGAAAGAAAGGGGTGCATGAGCCGTAAGCTGCGTTCGTTGCCTGCAGTCTTTCTTCGTGTTCCCGCCGGAGGCGGGTAAACTTCGTGTCCTTCGTGGTGAAGAAAATCTGACCGGATCAACATGAGACCGTTTGGTCACATGGGACCTGAAGCGAGAGGAGGCACAGCGCATGGAGTCATGGAAACGTAAGCTGAGGATGGGCATGGTCGGCGGCGGACAGGGCTCCTTCATCGGGGCCGTCCACCGCATCGCCGCGGCCATGGACCAGCAGATCGAGCTGGTGGCGGGCTGCTTCTCCCGCGACTACGACAACACCCTGCAGACGGGCAAGGAGCTGTACCTGGACGAGTCCCGCCTGTACGAGACCTACGAGCAGATGGCCGAGAAGGAGGCCGCGCTGCCGGAGGAGGAGCGCATCGATTTCGTCAGCATCGTCACCCCCAACGTCTCCCACTTCCCCATCGCGAAGGCGTTCCTCGAGGCCGGCATCCACGTAGTGCTCGACAAGCCGATGACCTACACGCTGGACGAGGCGAAAGAGCTGGTCGATCTGGTCGAGGAGACCGGGCTGGTCTTCTGCCTGACCCACAACTACACAGGCAACTCGCTGGTGCGGCAGGCGAAGGAGATGTTCCACAGCGGGGAGATGGGCGAAGTCCGCAAGGTCATGGTGGAATACCTGCAGGAATTCCTCATGTACCCCCACGAGAAAGAGGGCAGCAAGCAGGCCATCTGGCGCACGGACCCGGCCCAGTCCGGCATCGCCGGCACCATCGGGGACGTGGGCACGCACGCGTTCAACCTGCTGGAGTTCGTCACCGGACAGAAGGTGGTCGAGGTCTGCTGCGACAAGAGCACCTTTTTGCCCGACCGCGAGCTGGACGAGGACGCCAACATGCTGCTGCGGCTGGAGGGCGGCGGCAAGGGCATCCTCGCCTGCAGCCAGATAGCCACGGGCGAGGAAAACCACCTCTGGCTCCGCGTCTACGCCTCGGGCGGCGGCATCATCTGGGACCAGGAGAATCCCAACTACATGTCCGTCTACCGCTACGGCGAGCCGCGCGAGGTCTACACCCGCGGCCGGGACGAGTACCTGACCGACGAGGCCATGGAGGTCACGCGCGTCCCGTGGGGCCACCCCGAGGGCTACCTCGAGGCGTTCGCGAACATCTACGCGGACGCGGCGGAGGCCATCCGGGCCCACATCGAAGGCGAGCCGATGGACACCGAGGACTACAAGTTCCCGACGGTCTACGACGGGCTACGCGGCATGCAGTTCATCTACGCGGCCGTGGAGTCCTCCGAAGAGGGTTCCGTCTGGGTGCCCATCGAACGCTGAGCGGAGACGGCGCCGGCCGCGGGCCCCCTCCGACCGGCGCCGGTTCTTCCAAACGCCCTGGGCCCTCGGGGCGGCGCAGAGCTTTCTCAGCGTGAACAGAGAACCCACGTAAGACCTCTTGGTACCCGGCATGGCTGCCCCTACACTACAGGCCGTGCAGGGGCAGCAGAGGACCTGTGAAGTAGCGGAGAAGAGGAAGGTTCAGAAACGATGGAAAGCGAAGATCTCTCGAGAAGGGTTTTCCTCGGCTCGGTTGCTGCGGCCGCCGGGGCGGCCCTGAGTTGCCGATACCTGCCCGCACGCCGTGGTGCAAAGGCCGGCGAGGGCGGACGCACCCCCAACGTGATCTACATCCTGGCCGACGATCTGGGCTACGGCGACATAGAGCCTTACGGACAGGAGAAGATCAACACTCCCTCCCTGCGGAGGATGGCCCGGGAGGGGATGAAACTAACCGACCATTACTGCGGCACGTCCGTTTGCGCGCCATCGCGCTGCTCCCTGCTCACCGGCAAACACATGGGCCACGCTGAGATCACCGGGAACGGGCAGGGTCCCCTTTCCGCCGGCGAGGTCACCATCGCGGAGGTCATGAAGCAGGCCGGCTACGCGACCGGTTGCGCCGGCAAGTGGGGGCTTGGAGGTCCGGGAAGCAGCGGACACCCCAACGAGCAGGGGTTCGACCACTTCTTCGGATTCCTGAACCAGACTCGCGCGCACCGCTATTACCCCGAATTCGTGTGGCGCAATGACCAGAAGGTGGAACTGGAAGGAAACCACGGCAAGACGGGGGAGCAGTATGTGCACGACCTGTTCACCGAGGAATCGCTGAACTTCATCCGGGCCCACGCGGGAGGGCCTTTCTTCTGGTACCTGCCCTACACGATTCCTCACGCCGATGTGATAGTGCCCGAGGATTCGATGGCTCCTTACCGGGGTCGCTTTCCCGAGGAGCCCCAAGAGGACGGCTACTATGTGGGCCAGCCAACCCCGAACGCTGCCCGCGCCGGCATGATCTCCAGGATGGACCGGGACGTGGGCCGCATCCTGGATTTGCTGGTGGAACTGGGCATCGAGAAGGACACACTGGTGATTTTCAGCAGCGACAACGGTCCCTGTCCGGCGGGCGGACAGGACTTCAGGTTCTTCGACAGCACAGGGCCGTTGAGTGGTGCCAAGCGGCAGCTCAAGGAGGGCGGCATCCGGGTGCCGACTATCGCCTGGTGGCCGGGCACGATACCGGCCGGTTCGGTCAGCGGTCACGTCTCGGCTTTCTGGGATGTACTGCCCACCTGCGCGGAGCTGGCCGGCGTGACGCCCCCTCCAAACGATGGTGTATCCATGTTGCCCCCCCTGAGCGGAAACCCTGCCCGACAGCCGGAGCATGAGTACCTCTACTGGACGTTCAGGAACAAGGCGGCCGTCCGTTTCGGGAACTGGAAATACATCCAGGTAGACGGCCGGCCCGAACTCTATAATCTGGCCGAAGACCTGGCCGAGCAGAACAATCTGGCTGATGCGCGTCCCGACGTAGTCCGGCGTGCAAAGCGTTACATGGGGGCCGCCGCTCAGCCATTGACCTGATTCAGTCGGCGTCTTCGCAATCCTGATGGCTCAAAGCGGGCATCGGTCCGAACTGCCGGGGCGAGCCCGGTCTGGGCTCAGAAACTGGTTGCCGCGACCGGGGGAGTAGCTATGGGATCGACAGACCGACGGAAAGGCGATGAACCGGGCCGCTGCTTGTGGACGCGTCGGCGCTTCGTTAAGGCGGCGGCAGGGGCGGTGGGAGCGGTTCCTCTGGGACTGCTGGGTTCACTTCCGGGCGCACCGGGAAGCGACAAGCCGAACATTGTCTTCATCCTCGCCGACGACCTCGGATGGCCGGACGTGGGTTTCATGGGGAATCCCGTCATCGAGACTCCTCATCTGGACGCGCTCTCCAGGAAGGGAGTCACCTTCACTGAGGCCTACGCCTCAGCGGCCAACTGCGCGCCGTCGCGTGCGAGCATGCTCACCGGTCAGTACACGGTGCGGCATGGCATCTATCAGTTCGTCGAGCGGAAGCAACACCCCTTGAAGAGCGTCGACACAAGAAGCCACCTGCAGGCGGGCAAAGTGACGGTGGCGGAAGCGCTCCGGAACTGCGGTTACGACTGCACCTTTATCGGCAAATGGCACCTGGGCGGGACGGGCACACCCACGGGTCCGATCGCCCAGGGCTTTGATCGGAACATCGGCGGGGGCAGAAACGGTAGTCCGCTCAGAGGCTACCATCCGCCATATGAGTATCCTGTCGTGCGCCGGGCCCCTGACGGGGGCCGCGTGCGAGAGGTCCTCTCCGAGCAGAAAGGCGGCCGGTATCTGACCGACCGATTCACGGACGAGGCTTGCCGCCTTATCGGAGAAGCCGAGGATAGTTTCTTCCTCATGCTCTCGTACCACTGTCCACACAGCCCGCTGCAGGGCAAGGAGCAGTTAGTGGATAAATACCGCCGGAAGATACCGGCCGGCTCCCGGCTGGACGCCCGTTACGCGGCCATGGTCGAGGGCCTGGATACCAACGTGGGGCGGGTGCTCTCCGCCCTGCAGGCAGCAGGGTTGACCGAGGAGACGCTCGTGGTGTTCTTCAGCGACAATGGCGGCGCGCCGTTCGCCAGCAGTATGGAGCCCCTGCGTGGGGCCAAGAGGGACTTCTACGAGGGGGGCATCCGGGTGCCCATGGTTGTTTCGTGGCCTGGTGTGGTAGAGCCGGGCAGCAGGTGCGACGTCCCCGTGAACGGTGTCGACCTCATGCCGACGTTCCTGGAGGCGGCCGGGTGCGGACCGCCTCCCGACCAGGTGATCGACGGTGCGAGCCTTATGCCACTGCTGCGAGGGGAGGCGGCACTTACGGATCGCCCTCTCTTCTGGCACTTCCCCGGGTATGTCAAAGGCAGCCCGCCCGTGGGGGTGGTGCGAAAGGGCGACTATAAACTTCTGGAGTTCTTCGAGGACGACCATCTGGAGCTATACAACATCCGGGACGACATCGGGGAGCAGACTAATCTTGCCGGTCAGAAACCCGAAAAGACCAGGGAAATGCACGATCTGATCGTCCGCTGGCGAAAGAACGTTGGCGCCCCCATGCCCCGGCCAAACCCGCGATACCAGGAGCGCTGAGTTCCGTCCCGCGGCGCGCTTTCTACCGGCCCCTTCTCCGCGTGGCGGCCCAAGCCTCGGGAACAAACGAGCACGGTATGGCCAGGGCGCTTGCGCCCGTGAGGTTATGCGTCGTCCGCCAACACCTGGAACTCAGGCCAGCGCTTCGCCGATCGCGGCGCGGGCCAGCAGTCGGGTGCTGTCCAGCGTCGGCAGCGGTGCGTCGTCCGGACGCACCAGCAGGGGTATCTCCGTGCAGCCCAGCACGGCGGCGTCCGCTCCGCGAGCCTTCAGCCGCTCCATGACCTCGTTGAAGAAGAGGCGCGACTCCTCCGGGAACTCCGCCTTCACGAGCTGGGTGAAGATTATCTCGTCTATGCGTTCCCGGTCGTCCTCCCCCGGGATGACGGTGTCGATGCCCATCCGGCCGAGCTGCCCGGGGTAGACGGGTCCCGTCATCAGGTAACGCGTGCCGAGTATGCCGAGAGTCCCGAAGCCCCGGCTCCGGGCCTCCTCCCCGACGACCCGGGCGATGTGCAGCCACGGTATCGGCGATTCGGCCTTCACCATCTCATACGCCTCGTGGATGGTGTTGTCCGGCGAGATGGCAAAGTCCGCCCCGGCCCCGGCCACCTTCCGGGCGGAGGAGAGCATCAGGTCGGCAACACCGCGCCAGTCGCCGGCCCGGATGAACTCCATGTACTCGCCGAGACAGTGGTTATGCATGGTTATCTCGGGGTGGCGGTCCTCCCCCATACGCTCAGGCGCTTCGTTGCAGATGGTGCGGTAGCAGAGGGCCGCCCCCTCCGCGCTGCAGGCGACAATGCCGATGTGTTTGCTCACGGTTGCTCCCTGGGCTGAGGTCGGATTCGACGATATCGCCCCCGGCCCGCACCTTCAAGCGAGTGGCCCGGCGCCGGCCGCCGCCGGTCCGGGCGACGCAGAGGGCCGCGCACCGAAGGCGCGCAACATGACAGCCCGGGGTGCCGGCCCGGGAAAGGCAAGCGCAACAGTGTGAATGCGACCTGAAAGGGCGCGACAGACGCAACACCCGGGGTCAGCGGGGATGCCCCGAACGGCGAGCAAGAGCAGGAGCACGAGTGCGAGCACGAAGACACTGCCACCTTGACGATGCGGGGGGCCGGGGCTACACTGGGCGCCTGACCGGAAAACCCCCCTCGTGCGGCGGCCGGCACCGCGCGCACGTGGCCTTTCCCCGCACCCCAGACTGAACCCGAGGGAGAAGGCATGTCCGGGCTCATCGGCTTCGACAACGCCAAGTACATCCGCGAGCAGACGGCGGCCATCCGGGAGCGCGTCAACCGCTTCGACAGCAAGCTCTACCTGGAGTTCGGCGGGAAGCTGGTCTTCGACCACCACGCCGCGCGCGTGCTGCCGGGGTTCGACCCCAACGCCAAGATGACCCTGCTGCGCGAACTGAAGGACGACGCCCAGATCATCCTCTGCATCTACGCGGGCGATATCGAGCGGCGTAAGATGCGCGCCGACTTCGGCGTGACCTACGACGTGGACGCCCTCCGGCTGATAGACGACTTCCGCACCGCGGGGCTCGACGTGGCGGGCGTGGTCATCACCCGCTACGAGGGGCAGCCCGCCGCCCGCGTCTTCCGCAACAAGCTGAGCCGCCGCGGCATCGCCGTCTACACACATCCCGTCACGCGCGACTACCCGTCCAACCTGGAACTCGTCGTCAGCGAAGACGGCTACGGCGCCCATGACTACATCCCCACCGACAGGCCCCTGGTTATCGTCACGGGCCCCGGCCCGGGCAGCGGCAAGATGGCGACCTGCCTCTCGCAGATGTACCACGACCATCAGTCGGGTGGCCGGTCGGGCTACGCCAAGTTCGAGACCTTCCCCATCTGGAACCTCCCGCTGAAGCATCCCGTCAATGTCGCCTACGAGGCCGCCACCGCGGACCTGCGGGACGTCAACATGATAGACCCCTTCCACCTGGAGGCCTACGGGGAGACGGCGGTCAACTACAACCGGGACGTGGAGGCCTTTCCCGTCCTGCGACGCATCCTGGAGCGCATCACGGGGGACGAATCGCCCTACAAGTCGCCCACCGACATGGGCGTCAATCGCGCCGGCTTCGCCATCACCGACGACGAAGTGGTGCGGCAGGCCGCCCGCCAGGAGGTCATCCGCCGCTGGTACCGCTACCGCTGCGAGTACGCGATGGGGCTCGGCGAGCGGGAAACCGTCGAGCGCGTCGCCCGCCTGATGGAAAAACTCGAGGTGGAAGCTTCCGACCGACGGGTGGTCCAGCCGGCCAGCCGTGCCGCCGAGGACGCGGAGGCGGGCGGAAAGGGACACAAGGGCATCTACTGCGGGGCCGCCCTGGAACTGCCCGACGACGGCATAGTCACCGGTAAGAACTCCCCTCTCATGCACGCCGCATCCAGTCTGGTCCTGAACGCGGTCAAGCAGCTTGCCGGCATCCCGGACGAGATACACCTGCTGTCGCCCTCCGTGCTGGAGTCCGTGAGCAACATGAAGAGGACGGTGCTTAACTCCCGCACGGCCAGCCTCGACCTGGAGGAGGCCCTCATTGCGCTCAGCATCAGCGCGGCCACCAATCCCACGGCGCAGCACGCCGTGGAGAAGCTGAAGGAACTGCACGGCTGCGAGGCGCACCTGACGCACATCCCCACTCCCGGGGACGAGGCCGGCCTGAAGAGCCTGGGCATCAACCTGACCAGCGAGCCTCGCTTCGCCGGCAAGAGCCTCTTCCAGCAGTAAAGGCGCCGCCAACCCGGCACCGCCGGTTGCCACGCCGGGGCACGTGTGCTAAAGAATGCCCTCTGTCCACGCGAGAACTTCTCCGGAGGCGCAGGCCATGCTGTTCGGCGTGAACCTGATGCTGTTCGGCGACACGGTGGACGAGAACGCCCTTGAGCGGTTCGCGCTCATCCGCGAGATCGGCTTCGACGGTGTCGAGGTGCCCGTCTTCGAACCCGACGCGGTGGACGTGGGCGCCATCCGGTCGGCCGCCCGACGGCACGGGCTGGCCCTCACGGCCTCCGGTGCCTTGCCGCCGGGGAGCCGGCTGTGCGGGGACGATGCCGAAGCCCGCCGCGCCGCCGAGAACTATCTGCGCCACAGCATACGCGTTGTGGCCGGGCTGGGGGCAACCGTGTTCTGCGGACCTTTCTACAAACCCGTCGGCCAGACTGACCCCGACACCCCGCCGGAAGTGCAGCGGGCCGAGGTCGCCGCGGCGCTCAGGCCTCTGGCCGATGAAGCGCACGAGCAGGGCGTGGCGCTCGCCGTTGAGCCACTCAACCGCTTCGAGACCGACCTGCTGAACACGGTGGAGGACGGCGTCGAGTTCATCCGGGACGTCGGCAGCCCGGGGGCCGGGCTGCTTCTGGACACCTTCCACATGCACATCGAGGAGAAGGACGCTGCGGGCGCGGTCCGGTGGGCGGCCGAGACGGGCACGCTGGCGCACTTCCACGCCAGCGAAAACGACCGCGGCGTGCCCGGGACGGGTCAGGTGCGGTGGGGCGACATCTCCGACGCCCTGCGAGACACAGACTATGACGATTGGGTCGTCCTGGAGACGTTCAACCAGGGCAACCAGGCCATACGCCGGGCCGTCTCCTGCTGGCGCCCGTTCTACGAGAACGAGGAGCAGTTCATGCGCGAAGGCCTGCGATTCGTGCGAAGCCGGTTCGGGAGGTGATTGCAGCGCCTGAGCGGCGGCATAACTTGCCACAAGCCGACTGGAGAACCGACCATGGAGCGACCGAACATACTGTTCATCATGACCGACCAGCAGCGCTACGACGGGCTGTCCTGCCGCGGGGACACGCCGGCCCGGACACCCAACCTCGACCGGCTGGCCGCGCAGGGAACCCGCTTCGACAACTGCCACGTCCAGTGCCCCCTCTGCGTGCCGTCGCGGTTCTCGATGCTGACCGGCACCTACGTCCACACCCATAAGACGTTTATCAACGAACACCCCCTGGACGAGACGGTGCCCACGTGGGCGGAGCGGCTCCGCGATGCCGGGTACCGCGCGGTCGCCGTGGGCAAGACCCACTCGGTGCATCGCGGCTTCGAGCGCGTCCCGATGAACTTCAAAGGCCACGCCGCCGAGGCGAAATGGCCCCACGGCCGGTTCGTCCGCCCGGCCGACTGCACGAAGGAGGACTGGCTCGACTTCCGCATCGCCCGGCAGGGCGTCGAGTTCCTCCGGGAACTGGGCCGCGGGCCCGATCCGTTCTGCCTGTTCGTGGGCATCCACGCCCCGCACCCGCCGTACTTCCTGCCCGAGCCCTTCGACACCCTCTACGACCCGGCCGAGGTCCCGGTTCCCGAATTCCACGAGGAGGAGCTGGCCGCCAAGACCTACGGTCAGCGGGAGATGTACGAGCGGTTCTTCAAGCCGCTCGACCCCGACCACATCCGCCGGATGATCGCCGGCTACTGGGCCAGCGTGGCCATAGCGGACGCCGCCGCCGGCACGGTGCTGGACGCGCTGGACGACTTCGGGCTGACGGAGGATACGCTGGTCTGCTTTGTCTCCGACCACGGCGACCTGAACGGGGAGCACGGGCTGTTCAGCAAGTTCACCTCCGCCTACGACAGCGAGACGCGGGTGCCTCTCATCTGGCGCTGGCCCGGCCACATACCGGAGGGACGGGTGGTTGAGGACCTGGTCGAATCCATCGACCTGGTGCCGACGCTGCTTGAGGTCGCCGACGCGGACCCAATACCGGAGGACAACGGGCGCTCCCTGTGGTCGTTCCTCGAGGGTGGCCGGCCCGAGACCACCCACCGCGAATACGTCACCAGCACCTGCGGCTGGAGCGAGATATCGATACGCCCTCAGGGCCACATGATCCGCACGCCCACGCACAAACTCGTCTACTATCCGCTGGAGCCGGTGGACGAACTGTACGACGTCGTCAATGATCCCGGGGAGGTCAACAACCTCTACGGCGACCCCGAGCATGAGGAGCTGCACCGGGAGCTGAAGGATGAGTTGATGCGCTTCCTGACAACCTCCGCCCGCCTGCCGCAGCAGGGCCACCCGCGCTTCACCCGCAAGCCGATGTAGACGGCCTGACGTCGCCCGCGACCGGGATCGCCCGACGCAAAGGACCGGGCAGAGAGTTCGCCCCAGCACCTGTTCGGCGCCTGCAGGATCCGGTGTATCGCAGGGGCTCAGAGCCTGCGCGTCGCCCCCCAGCGCCGCCACTGGGGAGCGAGGCAACCACGCTGAGACCACTGTGTCGTGCCGCAGACACGCCACATACCAGCCCGGAGCCGAGCCCCGGGTTCTCTGCGACCCGTATCCATCCTGCGCCCTGACAGGGCGCAACATCGAGGGACACAACGCGGGCCTCCCTGGTCCCACAGACGCGTGACTCCGGAGCCCAAGGGATGAGCACGAAGAGACGACGCACACCGCCACGGCGTGCCACCACCGGCCCGAATCCCTCCCCTCACCTTGATATGGCGCCGCGCAGAAGGTAAAAACTACCCCTTCGGCTGGAATCGTCCCCCCTTACTCGGAGTGATTCACCATGCCACAGAAGGTGAGAGTAGGCTTCATAGGCACCGGCGGCATCGCCGGACTGCAGGCCAAGAACCTGTCGGACATCGAGGACGTCGAGATAGTCGCCGGGTGCGACATCAGCGAGGAGGCCCTCGCGAAGTTCGCCGAGAAATACGAGGTGCCCCAGACCTTCACCGACTACAACGAGATGCTCCAGCTCGACGAGCTGGACGCCGTCACGGTCTGCACCCCCAACATCGCCCACAAGGACCCCACCATCGCCGCGCTCAAGGCCGGCAAGCACACGATGGTGGAGAAGCCGATGGCCATGAACGCCGAGGAGGCGCAGGCCATGGTGGACGCGGGCGAGCAGAGCGAGGCCACCCTGACGATGGGCTTCCAGTACCGCCTCAGCCCCGCCGCGCAGACGCTGAAGCGGTTCGTGGACGATGGCCAGATCGGCGGCGTCATGTTCGCCCGCGTGCAAGCGCTGCGCCGGCTGGGCATCCCCAACTGGGGCGTGTTCGGCCGCAAAGAGCTGCAGGGCGGCGGCCCGCTGATCGACATCGGCGTGCACCTGATCGAGTGCGCCCACTTCCTGATGCGGGAGCCGAAGCCGGTGGCCGCCAGCGCCCGCATGTTCACATACGCCGGCGATAAGCCGTGCGAGGTGGACTGCCAGTGGCCGGACTGGGACCACGAGACCTACACCGTCGAAGACCTGGCCGTCGGGTTCGTGCGGTTCGACAACGGCGCGGTCATGTCGGTCGAGTCCAGCTTCGTGGCGCACATCGAGGAGAACGTCTTCAACGTCCAGATAATGGGCGAGAAGGGCGGCTGCACGCTCCACCCGCCGATGGTGTTCAAGAACGAGGCGGGCACCATGGTCAACGTCGAGCCGGCCCACATGGGCAAATGGCACTCGATGACCAAAAAGATCCAGGACTGGATCGCGCGCATCCGCGGCGAGCGGGAGACCCAGTGCCCCGCCGAGGCCGGCCTGATGGTGCAGAAGATCCTCGACGGCCTCTACAGAAGCGCCGAAGAGGGCAAAGAAATCCCCATCGACTGAGCTACCCCCGCGGCAAGCCAGAGAAACCCTTCACGTCGCCGGCGGGATGGTGGGCTCCCGAGCCGGCCCGCAGTGGGCGTCCCGATTGCCAGTAGGTGCCCGGTCGCGATTGCGACAGCAGTCCAGGATGTCCCACGGGCGGAGACGGCCGTGCTCCGCCACGCGCCACGGATTGCGCTGTATGCTGGCGGCACGCGCGCCGCGCTTCACAGGCGGGACCCCGTGAGCCGCCCTCTCGAAACCCCAGTGCGCCCCGCCGCAGGTCGTCCGGGCTCCGCGTCCAACCGGTCATTCGGTTTCAAACTCGTTGCGCTGGATGATCTCGTCCTGCAGGTTGCGGTTCAGGTGGACGAAGTAGTCCGAGTAGCCGGCCACACGGACAAGCAGGTCGGCGTGTTTCTCCGGATGCTCCTGCGCATCGCGCAGCTTTTCGGTCGCGACAACGTTGACCTGTATCTCGAACCCTCCGCGGCGGAGATATGTCTCGATCACGTCCCGGACGGCCCGCCGGTCCGACGGGGCATCAAACATGGACCTGGCGAAACGGATGTTGTTGACCAGGCCGCCCAGTACGTCGCCATGGTTCCATCGGGTGGTGGAGAGCACAGCGGCCGTTGGACCTCGCGTCGCGCGGCCCTGGGCGGGCCCGGCGCTGTCGGCCAGCGGGCGTCCCGCGCGGCGGCCGTCCGGGGTGGCGCCGGTCTCGGCCCCAAGCTGTTCATGCTTGATCCAGCAGAAGAAACCGGGCACGTAGCGGTGCGGGCCTACCCTCTGGGCCTGCGTGCACTCGATGAGAAACTCGGCCATTTCAGCGGCCAGTTCATCCGTTTCTTCCAGGTCATTGCCATATTTCGGCAGGTCGTTCCGGATGCGACCGCACAGGGCCTCGTTGCCCTCGAAGTCGGCCTCCAGGATATCGTGTAGTTCGGCAAGGGATAGCTCGCCCGTCTCGTAGACCAGGCGCTTGACGGCCAGCAGTCCGTCAATGAGGTTGGCCAGGCCGACGAACGAGTTTTCCACCCAGTTGTACCGGGCGCCCCCGCGGTCGAAGTCTCTGCCCTCCCGCAGGCAGTCGCGCACGAAGCAGCTTGCAAGGGGGAAGCATCCGTGCTCTGCCCTGCGCTGCCAGACGCCGTCCATGCGCTCCGCGGCTTCGGCCACCTTCCCAGCCAGTTCTTCGCGAACGCGCCCCAGCAGTTCGTCGAACTCCCCCGGGCCGTTGTCCGGGTCTCTGGCGGCTCGTGCAATGACCTCCAGCAACGCTGCGGGGCAATTGAAGTAGGGCTGAGTCACCCAGATGTTCGACGCACCGGCTACCTTAATCTCCACGCAGGTGGAGTTGACGTAGTTACGGCAGTCGGCCTCCGACACGCCGTGGTTGCGGAGGCCATTGGCAATGAGATCGTCGTTGAACAACGCCGGGTCGCCCACTCCGCTGCCCAGCAGGCGCACGGCGAAGTCCATAAGCTCATCCGGCGTGTCCGCGTGCCACGCCAGCCCGACGGTCGGGTAGACCAGCCGGGTGGCGGCCCGCGCGGCCAGACACAGATAGGTCAGGTCGTTGGTCACGTCCCGCCCACCGGCGTCCCGTCCGCCGACCAGCACGGAGATGGCCGTGCCGGGCCAGAGGATGCGGTTCAACTGGATGAAGTGGCAGCAGAGCAGTTCGAGCGCCTCCCGCCGGGTAAGAACCCCCGCGGCCAGGTCGGCCCGGTAGAACCGAAGCAGCGTTCGGTCCATGCGGCCCGGGCTGGTCAGGTACTGCCCGCTGCCGAACCAGAGGGCTATCTGGGTCATGAACATCAGTTGCAGTGCTTCGTGAAACGTGCGTGGCGGATCGGTCGCCAGGCGCTCGCACATCCCCGCCAGGCTCTGCCACCGCTTCGCGTGCCCCCGGTCGGTCTTGCCCATATCCCGACAGGCTGCCGCCACCCTCCGCACGTAGTCTGCCATGCCGCTCATGGCGATGTGGCAGGCTTCAAAGAACGGACGCTTCTCGCGGCTGGCAACGGCGCGCCGCTCGCCAATCTCCTGCAGCATGCCGCCCAGGCCGACGTCGAACAGCCGGTCGTAATCAGGATGAAAGTGCCCCGCGTCGCCCCCCGGGAAAGGGGGCATCGAGGCCAGCATCCGACGGGCCTGCTCAAGCTTCTCCTGCTCGGCGTCCGTGGGACTGCGCAGCACGGGCCGGCCCACGATCGTCTCGCCGGGGTCGGTATCGAGCGGCATGCCCCTCAAACGTTCGGCCGTCATGCGACCACGCCACACCAGCCAGTCCTCCTGGTCCGTATGAGCGGCCCAGCTACCTGCGTCGGCGTAAGTCAGTTCCACGCAACGTCCCTGCGGACCGCGCTGGCAGCTTCTGGCTTTCTCTCGCAGCCTCCGTAACTCGGCCGGGAGCTCGAAATCGGCGATCTCTTCGAGGCCGGGCACGGACAGGGACGCAGGGGGCGGCATCGGGCTTTCTCCGGTTTGTGCGTTCACGCCGGCAACGGCGGCTCCTCACGCCTCATTGTAGCGGCGTTGTGGGGGTTGCACCATGCTCCCCGCGCCGAGCGGCGTCCGATTGCGCCTGCGCCCGTGTTGCGGTAGCATGTCGGTTTCGGGGGCTTACCCCAGCGTGACCGCAACCATTGGAGGAGGAACGACGATGCCGCAAGTCTTCTCTGCGCGCGAGATGATCGAGGTGGCCATCAAGGAGGAGCAGACGGGCGCTACTTTCTATCGGGCCCTGGCCGACAGCACGGACTCGGAGGACCTGGCGGAGTTCGCCCGGGAAGTGGCCGCCATGGAAGACACCCACGAGGCCAAGTTCAAAGAACTCCGGGAAGAGGTGGGAGAGTACAAGACGCCCCGCGAGTCGTACGAGGGGGAATACGATTCCTACATGTCGTATCTGCTCGAGGGGCGCATCTTCCCCACCGGGCGCGACGGCGAGGAGATGGCCCGCCGGCAGGAATCGGATGAGCAGGCGGTCAATACCGCCATGGAGCTGGAACGCAACACGCTGCTGTTCTACCACGAGATGCTGAAGTTCATCCCGGAGAAGCAGCACTCGCTGCTGGAAGGCATCATCGATGAGGAGCGGCAGCACGTGCGGGACTTCGCCGAGTACCGGGACGCCCACTTCTGAACCCGGATCAATCGGGACCGGGCTCCAGTTGCCCGCCCTGACGGCGGAGCAAATCGCGGATATCTTCCAGGACGGCCGTCTGCTGGGCGGCCGTCCTGTTTACCTCCTCGAATCGCTGCTCCAGCACCGCCAGTTTCGTGGCGTTGTAGACGGCCAGGACCGCCGCACAGAACGCGATCAGCAGACAGAGCAGCCAGGCCAGCAGTTCTGATGTCTTCACGTGGTGCCCTCCCCTTTCGGTGCCCACACGGTAACCGCCGGCTGCCCGCGGCGCTCCCGCCCGGGCGGCCAGGTCAAAGAGTCGGTGTGTCGGCGGCCTCCGCCCGGTCTTCCGGTGTCTCCAGGAATTGCAGTCTGTAGAGCCGCTCGTATTCCCCGCCCTCCTCCAGCAACTCCTCGTGGGAGCCTTGCTCGAGGATGCGGCCGTCCTTGAGGACGACAATCTGGTCGGCATGGCGGACCGTCGAGAGCCGGTGCGCGATCACGAACGTCGTCCGCCCTTCCATCAGGTTCGACAGGGCCATCTGCACCAGCATCTCCGACTCGGCGTCCAGATTGGAGGTGGCCTCGTCCAGTATCAGGATGGGCGCGTTCTTCAAGATGGCCCGGGCAATGGTGACGCACTGCCTCTGGCCGCCGGAAAAGCGGCCGCCGCGCTCACCCGCCATCGTCTCGTAGCCCCTTGGCAGGCTCTCGATGAACTCGTGTATGTTGGCGGCCCTGGCGGCGGCGACTATCTCCTCCATGGTGGCACCTGGTCTGGCGTAGCCGATGTTCTCCGCGATGGTCCGGTTGAAAAGAAACGGGTGCTGCCCGACGATGGCGATCTGCTGCATCAGGCTCTCGCGCTTGATGTCGCGCACGTCGATGCCGTCGATGCTGACGCTGCCCCGGGTTACGTCGTAGAAACGGGGTATCAGGTCGAGCATGGTGCTCTTACCGGCACCGGTTTCGCCCACTATTGCGTACATTTTGCCGCACGGCACGGACAGGTCGATACCCCGCAGGACCGGCTCCTCGTCGTAGGCGAACCAGACGTTCTCGAACTCGACCCCCTCGCTAACACCGTCCAGTTCCACGGCTCCCGGCCGGTCGCGGATCTCGGGCTCTGCGTCCAGCAGCTCGAACAGGCGCGTCACGCCGGCCATGCTCTCCTGCAAATCGTTGTAGGCTTTAACAAGTCGACGGATCGGACCGGAGGTGGCGGCCAGTGCCCCGACGCAGGTGAACATACCGGCCACGTCCAGCCTGCCGCGGGCCACCAGTCCGCCGGCGACGACCACCAGCAGGGCCAGCGCCAGCACAATGAGGAACTCCGGCAGGATGTCCGCCCACGCGCGGGTGCGCACCAGCTTGAACGCCCGCTTCAGTTGCTCGCGGGTTCTCTCCCTGAATTGCTCGTTCTCCTCCTGCTCCCGGTCGAAGGACTTGACCACGCGGATACCCTGCAGCATCTGGGTTATGGAATCGGTGATGTCGGCCAGACGTTCGAGGTTCTTCTGGCTGTGGCGCCGTATTCGGCGGCCGTAGCGGGCCTGCACCAGAACCAGCAGCGGAAAGCAGATGCTGGAAATGAGCGTCAGTTCCCAGCTGAAGAACAGCGCCACGGCGAAGAAACCCACCAGCTTCAGGGGCTCCTGCACGATGCGGCCGAACAGCAGCTTCAGCACGTTGCGCGTGGTGTGTATGTCGTTTGTCAACCGGCTGACGAGCTCGCCGGTGCGTCGGCGGGAGAAGTACGTCAGTGACAAGCTTGAGAGGCGCTCGAAGACCGCCATACGCACGTCTCCCATAATGTGCCATACCACGCGCCGGCTGACGTAGTTGTACGCGAAACCGGAGACGAACAGCAGCGGGGCCAGAATGCACGCCAGCACGATGGCTATCTTCTTTATCTGGTCCCCCTCGTAAAGCCAGTCTTTGGCCGCGGCAATGGGGCCGATGGAGAGCAGCCAGTTCTTGAACCGCTTCTCGGCCGTATCCAGCATCTCGTCCGGCGGAAGCTCGGCGAGCGGCACGGGTTGATCGCCCGCGTCGGCCTCCTCGGCGGCCGCCGCCTGTTCGGGTGCGCTCGTCCGCCCTGCCTTCTCAACGAGCGGCCCCGCCGCCGGGCCTTCTTCGCGCCCCTGCAGAGCGTCTATAGCCGGCTTCACCAGAATCAGTGAGTTGACGTTGACGGCCGTGTAAATGAGCATGGCCGCGAACGCCAGCAACACCGGCTTCCAGTGGGGCAGAGCGAAGCGGTAAAAGCGGACCAGTTTCTTCAGGTCCAGTTGGAAGGAGGAAGACGCCATGGTCGGCCCAGGACAGGTAGAGGCTGTGCCCGACGGAATGTCGGGCGTTTCCGTCCCAATGATATCGGACGGCCGGAGTTAGCGTCAAGGCGGCAGACGGCCCGCTTTGACACCGCCCCGCGCCCCGAAGTACAATGTCGGCCGTTCGAGAGCACGCGGATTCAGGGAAGGGGGACGGGCCGTGAGCGCCGACGACCAGAGAACTCCGGCCGGCACCGGCGGCCTGACGGAGGGGGTCGAACTGGACGGGGTGGAGCTGCATCAGCTGCTGACCGCCGACGACTTCTGCTCCTTGTGGTTGACCGACCCCTACGAGGAGGGCCTGCCGGAGGCATGCATCCGCGTCATCCCCGCCGCTCATCTGCAGACCCCTGACGCCGTAGAGCGGTTCGAGGAGGAGTTGGGCTTCTGGGAGAAACTCGACAGCAAGTACGCGCTGCACCTCTACTGCCGCGGCGAGCAGGATGGCTACTGCTTCGCCCTGATGGAATACATGCCGAACGGCTCGGTGGAAGAGTGGGCGCCGGACGCGTCGGCAGTCAACCTGCCCGACCTGGCCATGCAGATGGCCAACGGGCTCTGCTCCCTGCACGCCGGGCCCGGCCCTCACGGCAACCTGAAGCCGTCCAACGTCTTCGCCGTCCCCAGCGAAGGCGTACGGTTCAGTGACTTCCTTCTGCCGCTCTGGCTGGACGAGCTGGAGGCGGGCTCCAAGCGCCTCGAACCTCGCCTCTTGCATCGGTACCTGGCTCCTGAGCAACAGATCAACCCCCGGGACTACGATCAGCGCTCGGACATTTTCTCTTTCGCCATGATCCTGCTGAGGTGCCTGACCGGCGGCACGCCCCCGCGGGGCGCCGACGGCCGCGATGCCGAATGGCCGCCGGCTCTGGAGAATGTGGGCCCGCGTTGCCTCGAGCCCGACCCCGGGCAGCGCTTTGCCGACGCGCAGGAGCTCTACGACGCCCTCTGCGAGGCCCGCGGTTCCACCACGCACTTCGTGCAGATTCTGATGGACGACGACCTGGAGAAGGAGCCACCGGAGGTCGAGCCGTCCCAGGCGCCCAAAGGAGGCGCGCTCGAGGAGATACTGGCCGAAGCCGAGACCTGCATGGAGTCCGGGCGGTTGGAGGAGGCCGTCGATATGCTCGAGTCCATCTCCCCCGACCACCCCCGGGTGCAGGAGCTTCTGGACAAGATCGAGGAGCGGCAGGAGACCAGCGAGCGGCTGGCCCAGGAAGCCGTCCGCCTTGCCGGGATGGGCCATCCGGACGCCGCCAGGGACACCGTGGCGCAGGCCGCGAAGCTCTGGAAGGACAGCTCCACCGTCGCCGCGGTCAAGCGGGAACTGGATATGACAACGGGAGAAAAGTCGGACCTCGACGGCAGCATCCCGGGGCCGCTGGTGGACGCGCTGGCGAACGAGCGCTACGCGGCCGCCCGCCCCCTGCTGGAGAAGCTGCTACGGGAAGAGCCCATGACCGACGAGATCCGCGAGGCCGTCGAGCGCTTCAAGCGGGGCCGAGCGAAGGCCGCCTTCCTCGACAACATCCACATGGCGCGGCGCACCTATCTGTCCGGCGAGCACGAGGAGGCCCGCCGCTACTGGATGGAGGCCGCTCGCTGGCTGCCCCGCGGACCGGAGAGGGAGACCTTGCGCCGCATCGCGGCCGCGGCCGCAAAAGGCTCACTTGTGCTCGCACCGGAGGAGGTCGGCACCGAAGGGGAAACGCCCGGTGAGAACGCCGAGTCCGACCTCGAGTTCCCCTCGGCCCCCGCGCGGCCTCCGGGTACGTGGACCGGACCCATAGTAATCGGCGTGGTCGCCCTGGTGGCCGCCATACTTGCGGTCATCGCCTACCTCATCTTCGCCTGACCGAGCCCCGGTGACGCGCATCCTGCGCCGCCAGGTCCGGCGTCGACCTCAGCCGCCTTGTCCCTTTTTCCTGCCGCCTCTTCTCCCCCCCAGCGGGCATTCCCGCGCACACAGCCCTCCCCCTGACCTTACCCTCCGGGCGCCGTAAGCGAGGCAAGAAAAACCGGTTACGCGCCCGCCCTCCGGGCCGGACGGAAGCCCGACTCACGCCGCTCTAACAAAAATCTGCGAAATCGCAAAAAACGGCCTTGACTTGCCATATCTGGCCCGTTACCATGTGTGCCTGTGGTAGATGTAGCATACCGGCGCGGGCCCCCGACGGGCCTTCTAAGGCACGGTCCAGGCGAGATTTAGGGCAGGTAACAGGGTTCTTCCGATGCAATGCCCCTATTGTAAGGCCGACGACGACCACGTCGTCAACTCCCGCCCCGGCGCCGACGGAACCTACGTGAAGCGCCGGCGGGAATGCAACAACTGCGGGCGCCGTTATACCACCTACGAGCGCATCGAGGAGAGCGTCCTGAGGGTGGTCAAGAAGGACGGCACCCGGGAGGACTTCAGCCTGCGCAAACTGCTGGAGGGGCTGCGCAAGGCATGCTACAAGCGGCCCATCCCCGCCGACCAGTTGACCGAGCTGGCCGAGGACATCGAGCGGGAGATCCACCGCCACTACGAGGGGGAGGTCCCTTCGCAGAAGATCGGGGAGCTGGTCATGGGCCGCCTCAGGGAGCTGGACCAGGTGGCCTACATCCGGTTCGCCTCCGTCTACCGCGAGTTTAAGGATGTGACCGATTTCGTCGAGGAAGCCGACACCGTCCTCAGGTCCAACCAGGCGGGGGCAGACCGCCGCCGACGCGAGGGGGCGGCCGAACAAACCAACCAGTAGCAGCTATCGGGAATGCAGAGGAGGGCAGAAATGGCGGTCGAGACGGACGCAGGACAGGAGCGGAATCACGAGACCACCATCGAGAGGGTCCGCAAGAGGAGCGGGAAGTTAGTCCCCTTCGACGAGTCGAAGATAGCCAACGCCATCTTCAAGGCGGCCCAGGCCGTCGGGGGCGATGACCGGATGCTGGCCGAAGAGCTGGCCTCGATGGTCACCATGATGCTGGAGAGGAACCACAACGGCTCCCCGCCCGACATCGAGGAGATACAGGACACCGTCGAGAAGGTGCTCATCGAGACGGGGCACGCCAGGACGGCTAAGGCATATATCCTCTATCGCGACCGCCGGGCCCGCATCCGGCAGTCCCTGCAGGTGCGCAAACCGGTGCGCAAATCCGGCAACTCCACCGACATCGCCCTGCTGGTCAACACCGAGACCCAGGACCAGCTGGCCGAGTGGGACAAGACCAAGATAGCCAACGCGCTGGAGGTGGAGGCCGACCTCGCCCGCCGCACGGCCCGCGAGATAGCGTCCGCCGTCGAGGAACGGGTCATGGACAGCGGCCTGACCCGCATCTCCACCAGCCTGATCCGCGAACTGGTGGACAACGAGCTGTTCGAGCGCGGCCTGACCGCCCGGCTGAAAAAGCAGGCCACGGTCGGCATGCCCAAGTTCGACCTGGACCACATCATCCACAGCAAGAGCAAAGAGAACGCCAACATCGCCCAGAACAACCCCGAGGCGATCAACCTGGCGGTGGCCGAGCACACCCTGAAGCAGTACGCCCTGCAGGAGGTCTTCAGCGACGAGCTGGCCGAGGCCCACATGCTGGGCAAGATCCACATCCACGACCTCGGCTACCCCACGCGCGTCTATTGCTCCAGCCATTCCATCGAGTACCTGAAGAAATACGGCCTGAACCTGCAGAACCTGGACACCTCCAGCGCCCCGGCCAAGCACGCCCGCACCCTGACCGGCCACCTGAACACCTTCCTGGCCTCGATGCAGGCTTACTACGCGGGCGCGCTCGGCGTGGGCTACATCAACATCTTCTACGCCCCGTTCGTGGAGGGCATGTCCTACAAGGAGATGGAGCAGGAGGCCCAGCACCTGATATTCAGTTCCTCGCAGAACGCCTTCAGCCGCGGCGGGCAGACGCTGTTTCTGGACTTCAACGTCCACACCGGCGTGCCCGGCTACCTGCGCGACGTCCCCGCCATCGGCCCGGGCGGCGAGTACAGCGGCCGCACCTACGGAAGCTACGAGAAGACCGCCCAGCGCTTTTGCAAGGCCATGCTGGACGTCTGGCGGGCCGGCGACCAGCACGGCAACGTCTTCGCCTTCCCCAAGTGCGACCTGCACATCAGCCAGGACACGCTCGACGACCCCGCCCAGCGGGAGATACTGCGCTACGCCGCCCAGATCGCCAGCGAGAACGGCGTGCCCTACTTCATCTTCGACCGCGACGAGGTCACCCTCAGCGCCTGCTGCCGGCTGCGCACCACCATCCGGGACGACTACATGATCCGCCACCCGGAGAGCATGCGGTTCTGCGGGTTCCAGAACATCACCATCAACCTGCCGCAGGCGGCCTACCGGGCCGGCAAGGGCAACTGGGACGGCTTCTACCAGGAAGTGGACGGGATGATCGATCTGGCCATGGAGGCCCACCTCCAGAAACGCCGGTTCATCGCCTCCCTGATGACCGATCCCAGCAAGCCGCTGTGGGAGATCGGAAAGCAGGCCGCCGACGGGCGTCCCTACGTGGACCTCGACAAGGCCACCTACATCATCGGGCTGATCGGCCTGAACGAGGCCATGAGCCATCTGACCGGGCGGGAGTTGCACGAGGACAACGGGCTGATCCGCAAGGGCCTGCACCTTGTGCGGCACATGCAGTTCCGGGCCCGGGAGCTGGGCGAGCAGCACAACATGCGGGTGGCGCTGGAGGAATCGCCGGCCGAGAGCGCCGCGCGGCGGCTGGCCAAGGTGGACCTGGACCGCTTCCCGGAGGCCGAGGAGGTCATCCGGGGCGAGCTGGACAGCGACGAGATGTACTACACCAACAGCATTCACCTGCGGGCGGACGCGCCGGTCGACCTGTTCACCCGCATCCGGCTGCAGAGCAAGTTCCACCGCGCAATCGAGAGCGGCGCCATCATCCACGCCTTCGTGGGGGAGGAACGCCCGCCGGCCGCCAGCATCCAGAAGCTGGTGGAGAAGACGTTCCGCAACACGCAGGCCGCACAGCTCACCATCAGCCCCGAGTTCACCATCTGCGAGGACTGCCACCAGTCCACGCCCGGGCTGAAGGACACTTGCGGCCACTGCGACAGCCCGCGCGTCTACGGCATGACGCGCGTGGTGGGCTACTTCAGCCGCATCCCCAACTGGAACAAATCCAAGATCGGCGAGCTGAAGGACCGCCACAAAGGCAACTACAGCGCGGCGCTGGTTTGAGACGAAACATGAACCCGAGGGAGGGTCACGGATGATCATCGAGATTTACGGCAAACAGGATTGCGGACTGTGCGAGAGCGCCAAGAAGAAGATCGGGCACTTCCTGGAGAAGTGGGAGATGGAAGGTGCCGTCGAGGTCGTCTTCCAGGACATGGAGACCGAACACGGCGCCGCGGAGGGCGACTACTTTGACATCTTCGAGATACCATCGGTCCTCCTGAAAGAGGACCAGGACCGGGTGGTCGACCGCTGGGACGGCGGAGCCCCTCCCAGCGATGAACTCCAGCGACGCCTCTGCGCGTGAGGGGCGGGACTGCAAGCACGGGCACGAGTCCCGGCGTATCAAGGTCCTGCGAACGGACCGAGCTACGGCGCCGCGGAGCGGCGCGGTCATGAAGGCCGGGGCTTCAGCCCCGGTTACTCACGAAGCGAAAACGATGCGCCCCGGAGGGGCGCGGTGAGACGCCGATGGCCGATACGCTAACAAACCTGCTATACCACGTCGTATTCGGGACGCGGGAACGAAGACGCGTCTTGACACCCGAGCTTCGTGATGATCTGTTCTCCTATATCGGCGGCATCATCCGTGGAGAAGGCGGACGCCTGTTGGAGGTAGGCGGCACGCGGGATCACGTGCATCTGCTGGTCTCCTTTCCGCCAACAGTCGCGGTTTCCGACATGATGCGGAAGGTAAAGGGGAATTCGTCGCGCCGGTTCAGCGAGTACCCATGTTTCGCATGGCAGAATGGCTATGCCGCTTTCAGCGTCAGCGAATCGGCAGCCGACAGCGTGGCCCAATACATTGACCGGCAAGAACACCATCACCGGGGGATGGGGTTCGATGAGGAGTTCGTGCGGCTGTTGGACAGACACGGAATCGACTACGATGAACGTTATCTGTGGACGTGAATCGACCGCGCCCCTCCGGGGCGCATGGTTCTCTCGCACCGGGTACCGGGGCTGAAGCCCCGGCCTTCATGACCCGGCCCCTCCGGGGCCGGTCGGGGTGTGGTTCCGGCAACCGTGAAGGGTTCCATTCTGGGTCAATGGAGGCGCTCGGGTGGACAGAAGGGAAAGCTGTGCTCCGCCGTACGGCGGGCACCGCATTCCAGAGCCGCCTCGGCGAGGCGGCAGGCTTTGTTCTGCCGTCTGCATCGTGCCCGTAGTATCGTTGAGGTTCTTTGCGTGTCGAGAGCGACGAGCCGGATGGCGGGCGGCATCCGGGAAGACCAGGAACGGCGAGCAAGAGCAGGAGCACGAGAGCGAGCACGAGGAGATCAGCGCAGCGATGGCGCGCCCGGCGGTCGGTACGGCCGTGAGCAGTACTCCCCGCCCCAAAGCCTGTTCCTGGCGTTAACGTGGTGGTCGTCGTGCCGTCGTGGTTAACTTTGGCGTTCGGTTGTCGAGAGAAATGACCCTATGCTGATCAAAGGCTTCATGAAGAGCAGCCTGCTGGAATGGGAGGGGATGCTGAGCAGCGTCCTGTTCCTGCCCCGGTGCAACCTGCGCTGCCGCTACTGCCACGCCGGCGACCTGGTGCTCCACCCCGACCGGCTGGACACCATCCCCTTCGCCGCCGTCGAGCGGCACCTGAGGGAGAACGCCGGCTGGATCGACGGCGTCGCCATCACCGGCGGCGAGCCCACGCTGCACGGAGAGGAACTACTCGAGCTATGCGGGAAGCTGAAGGACCTTTCCGTTCAGGTCATGGTCGAGACGAACGGAACGCGCCCCGAGTGGGTCGGACGCCTCCTGGAGGGGCGGCTTGTGGACGCCATGTCCATGGACGTCAAAGCCCCCCTCTCACCCGAAGCCTACGCCCGTGTGGCCGGCCGGGAGGTGGACGTGGACGACCTCCGGCGGTCCATCGACCTGATAGGGGCCGCCGACCTGACTTATTACGAGTTCCGCACGACGCTGGTGCCGGGCCTGGTGGGACCCGCGGAGCTTGAGAGCATCCTGTCGGCCCTCGAGGGCAGCCGACGGATCGCGCTGCAGAACTTCCGTCCCACCGACTGCCTGGACCCCGAACTCCATTCGGTCGAACCCTTCAGCCCGGAGCAGATGGACGAGCTGGGCGAGCAGGCCGCCCCCTATTGCGAGGAAGTGGTCGTCCGGGGCCGGGACCACGCGCTGACCGAGCGAACTTGACCCCGGACGAGACCCGCAATTCGGAAGACGATTCCGCAGGGTTGACGCCCGGCCTATCACCTCCCGCCTGCGCTTCAGCGGACGGTTTGCGGCCGCCCCGCGGGATGCGCCCGAGCGGGAATGCCGGCCGCAGCGCCGCCTGCGCCGCTTAACTGACCGTTTTTCGCGGCTGTTTTTCCAGGGATCCGGGGGCGCGCCTCAGCACCACCATGGCATTCACGGCAGATGTCGGGCGGACAGTCCGCGTCCTAAGTATTTCTCAACACACTCCTTAGGCTATCCTGTTTTCGGTTTGATGCCGTCCTGGCCGGGCCGGGCCCGGGGACTGCGCTCGGCGTGCGGCCGCGACGGTGCATTCGCCCTGCCGGTTTTCCTAAAATCCATGGTCCCGGCATACTGAGCCGGCTGTATGAACCCGCCGGGGGACTCGTCTCCCGGCGGTTTTGTTCGCCCTCCGGGGCGCTTTGCGGACGCAACGGCAACTTCTTGCAGCAGCAACGGGACGACCTGCCTTGAAGCTGAAGAAGCTGGAGCTTTACGGGTTCAAATCGTTCGCGGACCGGACGGTCTTCGAGTTCGAGGACAGCCTCTCCGCCCTGGTCGGCCCGAACGGCTCCGGCAAGAGCAACGTCGCCGACGCCATCAAGTGGGTGCTGGGGGAGCGTAGCGCACACAAGTTGCGCGGCACCGAGATGGCGAACATCATCTTCAACGGCAGCAAGAACCGCAAGCCCCTCAACTACGCCGAAGTCACCCTCACCATCGACAACGCCGACGGCTGGCTGCCCGTCGAATACGAGGAGGTCAGCATCCGCCGGCGCGTGGACCGCACCGGTCAGAGCGACTATTTCCTCAACGCTGAGCAGTGCCGACTGAAGGACATCCACAGCCTCATCATGGACACCGGCGTCGGCACGTCCTGCTACAGCTTCATCGAGCAGGGGCAGATAGACCACCTGTTGCGCGCGGGCGCCAAGGAACGGCGCGAGGTCTTCGAGGAGGCGGCCGGCATCAACCGGTTCCTCGACCAGAAACGCACCGCCGAGCGCAAGCTGGAGCGTGTGACGGCCAACCTGGCCCGCGTCAGCGACATCGTGCAGGAGGTTGAGCACCAGCTTCGCAGCGTGAAGTACCAGGCCGGCCGGGCGCGCACCTTCAAGCGCCAGACGCGGGAACTGGAGCGCCTGCGGCTGGCCCACAGCGTCCACCAGCACCGCTCCCTGCAGGCCGAGCGGCGGGGAATCGCCGAGCGGCTGGAGGAGGCCGCTGCGGAAAAGGCCGAACTGGACGAAGCGGCCCGCGAAGCCGAGCAAAAACTCGAGACGGCTCGCTCGCGGCTGCAGACCGCCCAGAACGAACTGAGCGAGTGCCGGCAGGAACTGACGCGCGCCGAGGCGCGGCTGGAAAGCCTCCAGCGCGAAGAGGAAATCAACCGCAAGCGCCGGGCCGAGCTGGAAGAGCAACTGGGCGAGATCCACCGGCGCCGCAAGACCCTGCGGGAACGGCTCGAAGAGATGGGAGCCGAGGCCGACGACGTCGAGGAGCGCCTGGAAGCGATAACCGACGAACTGGAGAACCGTTCGGAGGAATTGAAGAGCCGCCGGGAGCGCGCCGCCGTGGCCCGCAGCCGCCTGCAGCAGGCGAGACAGGAGGTCGAGGACGCCAAGGAAGGGGTCTTCGACCTGCTCGAGCGCGAATCGCGCCTGAAAAACCAGTTGGACGTCATCGAGACCGAAAGGCGCACCCTCCGCAGCCGCCTTGAGCGCATCCGCAACCGGAGAAACGAACTCCAGACCCGGCTCGACGGCGCCCGGCAGGACCGGGACGGCACGCGCGAGGAATACGGCTCGGTGCAGGCCGAGCAGGAGACTCTCTCCGCCCGGCTGGCCGAAGTAAAGAGCGACCTGGCCGATGTGCGGACGGAACTTGAACAGCTCGGCGAGCGCGAGGTGCGTATCAAGTCGGAGCGCAGCGGCAAGGCCGGTCGCCGCGACGTTCTGCAGGACATGGAATCCCGCGCCGAGGGCATACGGTCGGGCGTCAAGCGCCTGATGGAGGCCGAACCGGAAGGCCTGCTCGGACCGGTGGCCCGACTGCTCGACGCGCCGCTGGAGGTGGCCGGCGCCGTGGACGCCGCCCTGGGCGAGAGGGCGCAGGCGCTGGCCTTCCGCACCGCCGCTGCCGCCCGGGAGGCGATGCGCATGCTGGCCGACGGCAAGGGCCGGGCCGAACTGCTGGTGCTGGACCGCCTCCAGCCC
>JAWODG010000016.1:0-18946 GCA_046483385.1 Candidatus Brocadiia bacterium
CCATCGGATGCACCTGGCCGGTGCGGTCCTCATCAAGGACAACCATCTGGCCCTGATGGGGGAGGGCGGGGTTCGCGAGGCCGTCCGGCGCGCCGGGGAAGCCCACCCGGACCTGACGGTGGAGGTGGAGGTCGAGACCTTCGCCCAACTCGAGGAAGCCCTGGCAGCCGCTCCCGACATAATCCTGCTGGACAACATGACGCCTGAGCAGGTGCGGGAGGCGGCGCGCATGGCACGGGAGTCGGCCGATGAGCCGCCGCAACTGGAGGCCAGCGGCGGGATCGATCTGAGCAACGTGCAAGCCTACGCCGAGGCGGGGGCCGACCGAATATCCATCGGCGCCCTCACTCACTCCGCCCCCGCCCTCGACCTGGCGCTGGAGATAACTCCGGACCGAGGACGCGGACCTAACTGAGGGACTGCATGGCGGCGTCCACGCCGATGCCGAGTTCGAACTCGTAGCCGAAGTCGCGCAGGCCCTTCTCGAAGGCTGCGATGGCGACTATCAGGTCCTCCTCGGAGACGTAGCCCATGTGGCCGATGCGGAATATCTTGCCCTTCAGGTGGGCCTGCCCGCCGGCTATCTGCACGCCGTATCTGTCGCGCATGTGCGCTACCACTTCGGTGGTGTCGATGCCGTCGGGGCCGTAGATGGCGGTTACACCGTTGACGGGGTTCTCCGCCACCAGCTCCAGGCCCAGTGCAGCGGCGGCCTGCCGCGTGGCCTCGGCCAGTCGGGCGTGCCGGGCGAAAACGTTGTCCAGACCCTCCTCAAGCATCATGTCGAGGGCCTTCTTCTGGGCGCGCACGAGGGATACGGCGGCCGTGAACGGCGTCTGATGCTCCCCGCCGGCCCACTTCTTCTTCATCGACCGCAGGTCCAGGTAGTAGCGCGGGGAGGTGCAGGCCCCCACCACGTCCCAGGTGCGGGGCGAGACGGCGATGTAACCGAGCCCGGGCGGGATCATGCAGCCCTTCTGCGAGCCGCAGGCGACGATGTCCACTCCCCATTCGTCCATCTTGCACGGATGCACGCCGATGCCGGTGATGGCGTCGATGGCCAGCAACGTATCGGTCGCGCGGGTGACGGCCGCCACGGCCTCCACGTCGGTCAGCGCGCCGGTGGAGGTCTCCGACTGGGTGATGTACATGGCGCGTGCGTCGGGGTGTTCCTCGAGGGCCTCCCGGGCCTGCTCGGCCGTCAGGGACTGGCCCCATTCCAGGTCGATCGAGACGACCTCACAGCCGAAGCTCTCGGCCAGTTCGGCCCATCGTTCGCCGAATTTGCCGGCCGGCGCGCAGATGACCTTGTCTCCGGGAGAGCAGACGTTGACCACGGCCGCCTCCATGGCCGCCGTGCCGCTGCCCATAATGATATAGACGTCCTGTTCGGTGCCGAAAAGCTTCTGCAGCCCGCGGGAAGTCTCGGCAAGGATGCCGGAGAACTCCGCCGTGCGGTGATGGATGATCGGGGCGGCCTCGGCCAGCAGCACTTCCTGCGGCACCATGGTGGGGCCCGGCGTGAACATGTAGTTCTTCTTCATGGACGGCTCCCTTTGCGGTGTGTTTTGGAGGACCGATTTCGGCCCGCGACGCGGCGGGCGCGAGAGGCGATATTATAGACGGAAGGGCGTTTGATGCAACCACTGTCAGGCGGGCGGCGCGAGCATGGTCCCCAGGGCCAGGTAGATGGAGATGCAGAACAGGTCGTTCAGCATGGTGATGAACGGGCCCGAGCTGACGGCGGGGTCGATGCCGATCCTGTTGAACACGAAGGGGAACACCATGCCCAGCATGCCGGCGAACAGGATGGAGACGCCGACGGCCAGGCCGACGGCCATCATCAGCGCCGTACCCGCGGCGACCACCAGGCCCCCGAGGACCCCCGCGACCACGGCGCAAGAGACCGCGAGCAGAACGGTTATGACGAATTGCTTGCCCAGGAAGCGCAAAGCCCGCCCCCGCCGTATGCTGCCCACGGCGAGCGCCCGCACGACGATGGTGGAGCCCTGAATGGCCACCTGGCCGCCCATCAGCGGGATGAGCGGCAGAAAGAATGACAGTTCTACCATGCGCATCGTGTCCACGAAACGACTGACCACGAAGGCGATAAACAGGCCGTCCATCACCGAAAGCAGCAGCCACGGCAGCCGCAGGCGGGTGCTGCGCACGACGCTGGCGTGGACGGGGTCGCGCTCGCCCGTGCCGGCCAGCCGGTACATATCCTCGTCGGCCTCCTGCTCGGCCGCCTCCAGGATGTCGTCAACGGTGACGACGCCGATCATCCTGTCCTCGGCGTCGGTGACCGGGATCACCGAAAGGTCATACCTGGTGGCCCCGCGCACGAGGTCTTCCTGGTCGGCCTCCGGTCCGACGACCAGCGGGCACTCCTCCACGAGTTCCCCGACCTCCTGTTCCTCGGGGGCGAAGACGATCCTGTCCAGCGGCACGTAGCCCGCAAGGCGGTCGTCCTTCTCCGAGACGAAGAGCACCGAGACGGTTTCGGCTTCGCGCTCCCGCCGGATGGTTTCAATGGCTTTCGCCGCGCTGAGGTCGGCGGGCAGCAGGATGAACTCGGTGGTCATCAGGCCGCCGGCGGAATCGGCAGGGTAGCTGAGCAGTTGCTCGGCGGTGGCCGCCTGTTCGTCGGGGAAGCGTTCGAGGAATGCCTCGGTCTGGGCGTCGGGGAGGACGTCGAGCACGTCGGCCACTTCGTCCGGTTCCATGCGGCTGACGGCGTCCTCGAGTCGCCGGGGCGCCATCTCGGCCAGCGTGCGCAGGGCCTCGTCGCCCAACTCGCCCAGCACCTCCGGGCGCAGGTCGGCGTCGAGACGACGGAACAGCTCGGCCTGCTGCTCCTCCTCCAGGTCGCCCAGAACGGCCGCGACGTCGGCCGGCGGTACCTCCCGGAGGGCCTCCTCCAGCCGGGCGGATGAGTCTTCGGCCAGCGCGTCCTGCACCGCCTCCAACAGCTCGCTGTCCTGCTCGGGATGCAGCCTTGTCTCTTCGTCGCTCAACGCACCATCCCCGGTGGAACTTCAGTTGGGATTCGACAGGGCGATACTCACTCCCCGGAAACGCGATTATAACGCCGCACCAGCACAATTCCAAAAGCTTGAGCGCGGTTGGAAGGGGGCATCCGCCGCCCTATAATGCGCGCGCCTGCAGTCCGCGCCATAGAGGCCCCATGAGCGAAGCGACAGAGCGCACAGCCCACAACTTCCGCGCCCTGGCCCTCGTACTTCTCGGCCTGGTCGTGCTCTACCGGCCGGTGGTCTCGGGCGGCCCGATGGGCATCACTGGAGGCGCCCTCTTCGGACTCATCCTGCTCACCAGCGCTTTTCTGTGGCTGGCGAGCGACGTCCTTCGCGGGCGGTTCCGGCTGCGGTGCGGGCCGGCCGCCGTCGTCTTCTGCTTGTTCCTTTTGCTGTGCCTTGTGTCATCGCTGCGCGCCGAGTACTCCTTCCCGGGATACCGCTGGACGTGGCTGATGGCCACGCTCGGCCTGACGGCGTTCCTGGTCATCCAGTTGGGCGACACCCCCGCGGCGCGCCGCTTCCTGTTCAGTTGCCTTGCGGCCACGGGCGTGGCGCTGGCCGCCTACGCCCTGTGGCACTACGCGGCCTACCTGCCCGGGCTGCGACGCTGGCTGGAGCAGCAGCCGGAGTTGTTCGAGGCTGTTGCGCGCACCACCGCCGCCGGCATGGGCGAACTGCGGGCGCGTGCGGCCTCACCGCGGGCGTACGGGACGTTCGTGACGGCCAACCAGTTGGCATCTTTCGCGGCGGCGGTTGCCTTCCCGCTCCTCGGGGTTCTGGCGGGGGAAGTAGCCCGCCGACGGAACTCCCACGCGAAGGAGCGTTTTTCATGGGCAGCGGCGGCGATGCTCGTCATGCCGGCCGTGGCGCTTCTTCTCAGCGGTTCACGCGGCGGGTGGGCGGCCGCGCTTCTTGGCCTGGCCGTTTTCGTGGCGGCGGCCCGGCCCCAGACCGTGCGCCGTAACTCCCGCAAGCTCCTGGCGGGGGCGGCCTTGCTGGGTGCTGCGCTTATCGTCGTCCTGCTGCTGTATGGGGACCGGATCCGGGAAGCCGAGCCCTCCCTGGCGGCGCGGACGGATTACTGGCGGGCGAGCGTTCAGATGGCTCAGAAGCGGCCCTTCACGGGCGTCGGGCCGGGCTCGTGGGACGAATGGTATGCGCAACTGAAGCCTCCCGAGTTCCAGGAGAGCAAGCTGGCACACAGCGCCTACCTGCAAATGCTGGCGGAGGTGGGTGCGCCGGCCCTCTTGTGCTTCCTCGCTGTGTGTGGGCTGGTTCTGTGGCGGGCCGGGCGGGCGAAGGAGATTCTGCCGGATGAGCCGGACAACGAGCGGGAAGAGTCCCCGTTGCACCGCCGCTACCTGCTGCCCGCCGGGCTGGCCGTGGCCGCCGGGGCGCTCCTCGTCGATTATCTCTTCATCGGGACGCTTCATCCCCCTCAGCCGGCGGGCGCACCGTGGATTGCGGCGGCCCCGACGGTGCCCTATCTGCTGGTCTATATCGTCTGGGCGCTCAGCTTCGGCGCGCTGATGCGCGACGAGGGACTGCGAATGAGGGACCCGCACGTTGTCGCCGGGCTCGGCGCGGGGATGGCGGCGTTCCTGCTGCACAGCGCGGGGGAGTTCACTCTGCAGGTGCCGGGGCTTGCGACGGCGGCGGCCGTGGTGGGCAGCCTCTTCGTCGTGGCCGCCTGTCCGCCGCGCGTAAGGCAGCGCCCCACGGGTCCGCTGTCCGCGGGGGCGGCCCTGTTCCTGGGGGGCGTCCTGATCCTGGTGTGGCTCGCCTTTCCCGCAACACTGGGGCTTCGCTACGGCCTGAGCATGGATTCCGCCGAGAGCCTGAGGGCGCTGGTGTTGACCGGGCAGCCCGGAGAGAAGCGGGCAGCCAGGGCGCTGGAGGCGGCATCGGCCTACGGGCGAGCCTGTGCGGCGGTACCGTGGGACGACACCGCGTGGCATTCCCTCGGGTCGTGGCTGCTGGAATCTCCGGCCGGCGATCCCCAGAGCAACGCCGAGCGGGCGCGGGCGGCGGCCTGGCGCGCGGCGGCGCTCAATCCCCTCCACAGCAACCATTGGGCGCTTGTTGGACGGGCCTCAGCGGTCATGGGTGAACAGGAGGGTGCTGCCGCGGCATACTACCGGGCGGCACAGCTTTACCCTTCTCTGCCGGCGGGCTGGTACCGGTTCGGCCTGGCCGCCCGGGGAGCCGAAGGTCACCCGGGAGACGCGGCCGGCGCCTTCGAGCGCGCGGCGGAACTTCTCGACCGGCAGTATCACCGGCGCACAAAGGTGCTCGGTTCGCCGACGGAGCTGGTCCGGCTTTGGTCCCTCATCTCGGGCCGGCGGCTTTACGCCGAGATGCTGGACATGTGGCAACAAGCCTGGGACGAGGGGGACCACCGACGGCCGTGGACCCGGTTGAAGACAACAGAGAAGTTGGAGTTCGCCTTCCGCCACGTTGACATGACCCCGGCCGAGTTTGTGAACGACATGGCCGGGGGCCTGCGGAACCTATGGGAGGCGGCCCCCGCAGACCGGCGGCTGGAACTACTGGTGCGCGCCGCGACGGAACTTGGCGAGCGGGCCGGTGAGCTTCCGAAGTCCGCGGAGCACGTTGACGCTCCCCGAAGACTGCTGGGAGCCTTACCGGATGGCGAAGGGCTGGTGGCCCGCTGGGAGTCATGGACCGATGCCGAACGCCTCGAGCGGTTGTGGCAGACGGGAGCCCCGCGGATGTGGAAGTGGGGCCTGCTGGCGGCGGCGGAGGACTGCCGAGAGCGATTGCGGCGATCGAGCGATAAAAATGGAGCCAGCGGAGGGGATTGAACCCTCAACCCCGGCTTTACGAAAGCCGTGCTCTACCATTGAGCTACGCTGGCCCCGACCAACAGGCGATTATACCCGCTGCGCCGCGGATTTCCAGTTCGAGTGACGCGCGCCCCGCGAAGACGGATCGCTGACTGCGAGCCCTCCTTCACGCGCCGGGATTGTGCCTCTGTTGGTCCCTCGCCGTCGGATGCCCGAGGCACAGGATGCGCGAGCCGTGCATCACAATTCGTTGAGCGCCCACACGGCCGTCTTGCGCCACTGCGGACCTCAGGAGTCCACCTTGCCCTCATCGAGGTCGGCCGGCAGCGGGGCGGGGCGGTTGCAGGTGCTCTCCAGCTCGATGTGACGGCCCTCCCGCGAGGCGTCGTGGAAGGCGCACATGATGTCCAGGACGTGGGATGTCAGCTCCCCGCTGGCCCGGTGCGTCCGGCCGGTCCGGAGTGCGGTGGCCATGTCCGCCACGCCCAGCCCGCGGCTGTTCTCCTGGTAGGGCCGTCTAAGCGGGACTTCCTCCCACTCGCCGGTCTCCTTGCGCCACAGCCTCACGGTGCCGTCGAAGGTGTTCGGGTCCGGGACGTTGAGGGTGCCCTCGCTGCCGAAGACCTGTATGCAGGGCATCTGCGCCGCGTAAACGTCGAAGCTGGTGATGATGGTGCCCACGGCGCCTTCGGCGAAGTCCATCACACCGGCGATGTGAGTGGGAATCTCGACCTCGACCGTCTCGCCGCGATGCGGCTCGCTGGTGATGGTGCGCTCGGGGAAGCCGATCTGGGCGGAGCCGGTCACGCGCCAGACGGCTCCGAGAAGGTTGACGAGTGCCGTCAGGTAGTAGGGCCCCATGTCGAACATGGGCCCGCCGCCGGGTTTGTAGAAGAACTCGGGGTCGGGATGCCACGTCTCGTGGCCGTGGCACATCATGAAGGCGGTCGCGGCGACGGGGCGGCCGATGGCGTCCTCGTCGATCAGCTCGCGGCAGGTCTGCCCGCCGGCGCCCATGAAGGTGTCCGGCGCCCCGCCGATGAGAACGCCCTGCCGTTCGGCGGCCTCGAGCAGGCGGCGGCCCTGGTCGCGGGTGACCGCGAGCGGCTTCTCGTTGTAGATGGACTTGCCGGCTTCGATGGCGGCCTTCGCAATCTGGTAGTGGCCGGCCGGCGGCGTGAGGTTGACGACTATCTCTATGGCCGGGTCGGCCAGCAGCTCCTCGGTGGTGCAGGCGCGCGGGACGTCGTACTTCCCGGCCTGGGCCTCGGCCCGTTCACGGACGAGGTCGGAGCAGGCCACGATGTCCAGGATTTCGAACTTCCGCCCGGCCTCCAGGTAAATGCCGCTGATGTTGCCGCAGCCGACGATACCAACTCTGACGGGTTCTTCTGACACGGATATCTCTCCCTCAGGGGTTTGCGCGGAAAGGCCGATAGGGTAACAGGTGCGGGTGACGGGTGCAAAAAGACGGGGCGGCAGTGGCTTTCAGACCCCGCGGTCGGCTTCGGGCCACAGCATTTTGTGGAGCTGGATCTGCAGCCGGACCTCGAGGCCGCTTTCGAGTATCCACTCGGCCAGTTCACGCGGTTCCAACAGCGTCCACGCGGGCGAGAACAGCAGTTCAGGCCCGTCGGCCAGGCCGTGGCGGCGGACGAATTCGGCCGCCCAGTCGAAGTCCTCCCGTTCGGCGATGACGAATACCACTTCGTCGCAGGGCCTCAGCCGTTCCAGGTTACCCGGCAGCGTCTTGCCGCTCTCCCCGCTGGCGGGGCATTTCACGTCCATCACCACGACGGCGCCGTCGGGCACGGGGGTGATGTCCTGCGTCCCGTTGGTCTCCAGCAGCACGGTGTGGCCGAGGTCCAGCAGACGCGCGGCCAGGTCGCAGACCGGCCCGGCCTGCAGCAGGGGCTCCCCGCCGGTTATGCACACCAGCTTCGTGTCCATGCCGTGCAACTGCTCGCAAAGCTCGTCCACGGTGCCGGCCGTGGCCCGGTCCGAGCGAGCGTACTCCGTGTCGCACCACGAGCAGTGGAGGTTGCAGCCCGCCGTGCGCAGGAACGCGCAGGGCCGCCCCGCGTACGTGGTTTCCCCCTGCAGGCTGCGGAAGACTTCGGAGACTCGTATCTCTTCGGCCAAGCGGGAGACCTCATTCAATGGAGCGCAGTTCGCGGAGCGCGTCGGCCTGATGGCCGACGGCTTTGAAGTCGGCCAGGTCCTGCCGCGCGGGCCCGCAGACGGACCCGTAGGGGCAGTACCGCTGACAGTAATCCCGGCTCTCACGCGACTCATCCGGCATGGGGAAGAAGTTGCCGCCGCAGATGCCCTCGGTCACCAGTCGGAGGATGCGGCGGAGATCGTCCAGGCGGGGCCGCAGTTCCTCCAGGCTGAACTGGCGGACGTCCTTCGGTTCCGAGACGAAGAAGTAGCGTGCCGATCCTTCCTCCGCCTGGAGCTCATCGGCGGCAGCCAGCAGGTACACGGGCAACTGCAGTTGCCGGCCCCCTTTGAACTCCCCCTCTTTGTAGCCGCTGGACTTGCCGGTCTTGTAATCCACGACGTTTATGGAGGCATCCGTCCGGCGGTCCACCCGGTCCATGCGGCCACGGAAGGGCATTCCCACGTCTTCCAGCGTCACCGGTCGGGCAAAGGAGTATTCGAACAGTTCGGGCGTGGCCTCGCCGTGCTCCTCCCGTTCGTGGCTCAGGGCCCGTCGGACGGTAGCCAGTATCTTCTCCCGCTCGGCTGCCCACGGAGCGGGGCGGTTCTCGGCATGGGCGGCGCCCAGCTCGTCCAGGATTCTGTCAGCTAACCCCAGCGCCTCTTCGATCTGCTCGTCGTCCAGGCGACCCAGCCGCCGGCCCCGCAGGAATTGCCTGTAGAGCTCCTTCAGCAGGTCGTGTACGAGCGTGCCGTAGTCCCTGGGGCGGAGGAGCAGTTCTTCGGCGGGCTCCTCGAGTTCCTCGACGCCCAGGACATAATCGAGGAAGTAGCGGAACGGGCACTCGGCGTAGGTCTCGAAGCGCGTGGGGGCCACCGGATGGTGGAAGCGACCGTGCCGGTGCCGAAGAGACTCCAGCAGGTCGGGGGCACGGATGTCGCCGTCGTAAGGACCGAATTCATCGGTGTGCCACCGCGCCTTCTCCATCCGGAGCGCCCGTGCGTAGTGCTCGGAGACCGCGGCCATGTAGGCCGTCCGGGGCGCCTCACCGCCCGAGTACACCGCGGCGTCGTACTCCGACTCGTCCAGTGCGAGCGCCGCGTCCTCCTCCGTCCAGTCGGTCCCGTTGAGGGGCACCCGTCGGAACCACTCGGACGGGAAGCCCCGCTCCAGCGAGGAGGCGCGGACGTCGCAGCCGGCCAGCGCGGAGGCCACCCGTCCCAGGAAGCGGGACGGCATCCGCGGGCGCCCCTTGTCCTGGTCCAGCCGGGGATAGGTGAGCACGACGACCCGGCGGGCCGACCCCACGGCGAGGCGGAACAGATAGCGCTCCTCCTCAGGCCGCCGCCTCTGCAGGGGCAACGCCCCGCAGCCGACCTGTGCGGCGACTTCGTTCAGGGCCTCCCGGTCCAGTTCGGTCAGCAGCGGTTGCTCCGGTATGTGGCGGGGGAAGCCCTTCTCCACCAGTCCCGGGATGACGACCGTGTCGAAGGTAACGCCCCGGGCCGCCATCACGGTCGAGACGGTGAGGCCGGCGCGCTGGAAACCGCCGATGGTACGACTCTTTTGCCCGAGGATTCCACCGAGCAGCCAGCGGACGCGCCGGGGTGTGGCCCGCAGGCCGCAGACGTCCAGTTCGCCAAGCCCCTCGATGCACTCCAGCACGTCGGCGCGACCGCCTTCAGGCGCCCACTCGGCCACCACCGCACGCAGTCTGTCGGCGGCGGTGCGCCACAGGCCGTCGTCGAACGCGGTCAGCCTGGCGAAGAAGTCTTCGAGGAACCCGGCCGCCGCTTGGCAGAGCTGGGCCTCACGCCCGTGGGCGCGCTCCTCCGCCTCCGAGTCCGCGTGGCGGGCATCCTCGGTCAGCCGCTCGGCCATTTCCCGCAGCCGCGGCACCCAGCTTTCCGCCCCCTTGACCAGCCCCGCCTGTCGGGAGAGCCGGTCCAGTGCGGTGGCCGACAGCCCCTCGGGCATATCGATCTGAGCCAGCCCGAGGAAGTCGACGATGTCGCCTCGACGGGCATCGCCCACCATCAGGTCCAGCAGGGCAAGCGCCACACGCCCGGCGGGCGTCTCGGCCAGCGGCAACCCCTCGCGCATGTAGCGAGCGACGTCCGCCCGCGCGAGCGCCTCGTCAAGCAGTTCGCTCACACCCTCCGCCCCGCGGAGCAGGACGCCCACCGAGGCCGACTCCTCCCCTTCGTCGGCCGTGCGGAGCCCTTCCCGGGCGACTTCGAACGCCTCCGGCTCCTCCCCCGGGCAGCTCAGCACACGCACCGTGCCGTCCGCAGGGGCGGCCAACCTCCTTTTGGCCTCCTCCTGTTTCATGATCGGCTGCTCATGGAACAAGCGTTCGGTGAGCGCGCCGAGTTGCGTCGTGCTGCGGCCCTCCGGGCCGCTGAGGGTTTGCACCTCAGGAGCGTTCAGCACGCGGCGTAGCCACTGCGCGGTGGGGCCGGCGTACTCGAAGCCCGGGGCCGGTTCCTCGGGCGTTCCCGCCCACAGCAGGTAGGCCGCGCACCTGTCGGCGAGAGCCGCCAGGCGGCCGACCAGCGCCTGCTGGGCCGGGGTGAAGTCGTAGAAACCGTAGATGAGCAGGATTTCGGGCCGTTCCGCGGCGGCTGTGTCTTCGCGTCCTGCCGCCAGAATCAGGTCATCGTCCGTGAACCGGGCCACGTCCCTCTTCCATTCCCGCAGGCCGCTCCACAGGCCGGCCAGTTCGCGCAGTCGCCGGGGAGCCCCGGCGTCCCTGAATTGCGCGCTCGCTGCCGCATCGCGGAGTGCTTCGGGGTTCCAGAGGCTGTTGCGCAGCACTGACAGCGCGCGGAGGACAACCGGCGCGGCGTTCAGGAAGCCGCGGACCTCGGCAAAATACGAGTCGTCCGGGACGTCATCCAGCAGCCGACGCATGGTCAACTGCTCGGCGCCGGTCGGCAACGGCCGCAGGCCCTGCCGGGCCAGTTGCGGCAGCGCCACGCGGCGGGCCGCGTCCTTGAGCGTCAGGAAGTCGACCCCGCAGATCCCGCCCGCCGCGCCGGCTACGGTGCGACGCAGGTGCAAGGCCAGGAGGTTGGTGGGCACCAGCACCCAGACCGAGCCGGCGGCCCGCTGGCGCAGGCCCTCGAGTTCCCGGGTGAGCCCGGCTTCCAGGGCGGGGAAGCTCGCCGCGCTGTATAGCTTGCCTTCTGCCAACGCCCGTCCCCTTGTGGAATCGATGCGGGACGCCAGTATAGGGCGGGCGGCCGGCGACATCAACCGGCCGTCAGGCGCCCTCTGATGCCAGAATGTCGTACAGGCCCGCGCCGCGGGGGGCGGCCACCAGCAGCTCGCCGGGTTCCAGGCCGATGGCAGGGCGCGAACCGCCGCAGCCCAGCGACACCGTGGCCCGGCCTGTCGTCAGCGTGTACGCCGTGCACTCCCCGCAGGCAGCGCCCACGCCGGATATGGAGGCCATAAGCCGGTCTCCATTCCAGGCTGCGCCTCTCTTGGCGAGACGGTAGGCTTCCTCAGCGCTCGTGATTGCTACGAGCACATCCGCGCGCAGACCTTCGGTGGGGTGTGGGAAGTAAAGCAGGAACGACGGCGAGTCCTCGAGGCGCGGCCCCTCCTGCGCGAACCGCCGCCCGGTTTCCGCGTCCCGGCTGTCGTTCCAGCCAGCAAGGGTTTCGCCGAGCCGGCCGAGGTCGGCTGGACCGATGGCCAGATGGTAGCGCGCCAGCGGGCAGTCGATGTTGTCGGCGGGGACGCAAAGCGGGGCTTCCGTGCGCGCCCGGCCCATGAAGGCGCAGTGTTTGTCACGCTCCGATCCCGGGGCTACGCCGGCGGGCGGCTCGTCCGTAAGGCAAACGCCGATCAGTCGGGCAGGTCGCTTCATCCCTCATCCTCCGGCTCTTCTTCAGGGCTCTGCCAGTACTTCGGCATGTCGTAATGCTCATTCTGCTCATGCTCGAACCCGCGGTCGATGGGGGCGTCGCACTCGGGGCTCTCTTCGATCTGCTCGGCGGCCAGGTCCACGTGGACATCGTGTTTGGCCCGGTGCACGCGGCGTATCCAGTGCGAGGAAAGCACCACGGGCCGGCTGTTCTCAACCTCCCCTTTGCTCAGGCTGACGGGCAGTACATCCCGCTCCCAGTCCGGGTCCCCTGCCTCTTCGGGCGAGATCAGCACCATGCGGCGGGGCAGCCATTTGCCCGTGGCCACAACGATGTAGCGAACCTTCCAGCTATGGTCGTCGAAGTAGAAGTCCTCAACGTCCCCGAACTCGGCGTCCAGGGCCTCGACTCGGTAGCCCACAATCTCTCGGGCGGAGCGGAGCATGTTTGATCCCCCCTTTACGACTCGCTAAAACGGCCAGATGACCGGTATGGCCACTATCGCCAGCATCCACAGCAGCAGGTCCAGCGGCGTGCCGACCCTGGTGAAGTCCGTGAACTTGTACTGTCCGGCCCCGTAGATCAGCGTATTGGTCTGGTAACCGATCGGCGTCATGAAGCTGAGCGAGGCGGCGTACGTGACGGCCATCAGGAACGGCCGGGCACTGACGCCCATCGCGCCCGCCGCCTGCATGACTATCGGGGCCAGCAGAGCCGCGGTGGCCTGATTGGATATGATATTGGTAAGCGCCAGCGTGAGAAAGAAGAAGCCGCCCAGTACCGCCCGCGGTCCGATTTCACCCAGGAGGTTCACCACCAGATTTGCCATCATCTGCGCCGCCCCTGTCTTGCGCATGGCTATGCCCAGCGGCAGCACGCCCGCCAGTAGCAGAATGACCTGCCAGTTGATGGCTTCATAGGCCTCCTCGTTGGTCACGCAGCCGCTGACAACCAGGACGGCGGCCCCCACCACGGCCGAGACCACGATGGGCACCACGCCGAGCGCCGCGGCCCCCACCACCCCGGCAAGAACGGCCAGAGCCAGCGGCATCCGGCCCCGCCGGTAGGTGGGCAGCCCTATCTCGGAGGCGATCACGAACGCGCGGCTCCGCTTCAGCTCGTTGACCCTGTCACGGGGGACGCTCAGCAGGACGGCGTCGCCTGCGGCGAGTCTCACCTCCCCCAGTTCCTCCTGCTCCAGCCGCCCACCGCGCCGCAACGCCAGAACCACGGCGCCAAACCGGTTGTAGAAGTCAACCGCCCGTACCTTGCGGGAGCCCGGACCGAACTCGGGCGCGATAACCGCTTCCACCAGCACCGAGTCGCCCATCTCCAGATCCCCGTCGACCCATTCGGCGCGGGGTTTCAGTAACACATCCTCGCGCTCCATCAGCCGGGCTATCTCCCGCGCGCTGCCGCGGACGCGCAAAACGTCGCCTTTACGGACGATCGAATGGTCGCCGTCGGCCGAGACGTTCCCGTCCTTGCGGAACACCTCCAGCACGTCGAGGTCCAGATCCTGAGTCAGGGTCGATTCGTCCAGCGTGCTGCCGACGTGGTCGGATTCGGGCTGCACGACCACGTCGGTCAGGAATTCGCGCATCTCGTAATCGCCGGTCAGGCTGGCGCCCGAGCGGCGCGCCGGAATGAGCCGATGGCCGACGAGGAACGTGTAGGCGAAACCCACGGCCATCATCATCAGGCCCAGAGGAGCGAACTCGAACATCCCGAACGCCGACTGCCCGTAGTCCTGCGCGATGGAGTCCACAAGCAGGTTGGTTGAGGTGCCCACCAGCGTGCAGACGCCGCCCAGCATGGCCGCAAAGGAGAGCGGCATCAGAAGCTTCGAAGGGCTGACCTCCATCTCCTGCGCGATACCCACCACCACGGGGATGAAGATGGCCACGGCGGCCGTGTTGTTGATGAAGGCCGAGCAGACGCTGACCACCCCCATCATGACGGCCAGACCCAGCCAGTAGCTCCGTTGTCCGAGCCGGGAGAGGAAATCACTGACAGCGCTCAGCGCCCCGGTCCGCCGCACCCCTTCGCTGACGACGAACATCGCCGCGATGGTTATCGTCGCCCGGTTGCTGAACCCCGACAGGCCCTCCTTGACGTCCAGTATCCCCGTCAGCATCAGCGTGCCCATGATGATGACGGCCACCACGTCGAAGGAGAATCGCTCGGTGGTGAAAAGCACCGTGGCGACCACCAGCAGGGCGAAGACGATGAGTACGTCCGTGCTCATGAATCCGGGTCACAATGACGGAGGAACCGATGCCGCGCCGTCGGGAAGACGGCCATTCCACAAAGTCTAATTTACTCGCCGCGCGTCTCCGTGGCAAATCCGGCGCCCCCGGATGCAAAGACCCCCTGTGAGTCGTATACTGGAGCCAGCTTGACTGGCGGGCCAGGCAACCGCATCCACTGTTTGGGGCCTTTTCCTATGTCATTCGAAATCGGCTTCATCGGACTCGGCTCGATGGGCGGCCACATGGCGCGCAACCTGCTGGACGCCAGTTATTCGCTGGTCGCCTACGACATAGACGCGGAGACCCTCGACCGCGTGGTGGAGGCCGGGGCGACCCCCGCCGGTTCCACCGCGGAAGTGGTCCGTGGGGCTGAGGTGGTGATGACTTCTCTGCCCTACTCCCACACCTTCGTGGAAGTGGCAGAGGAGGAGCTTATCCCCAATGCCCGGTCGGACCAGGTCTTCGTTGACCTCGGCACCGTGGCGCCGCCGCAGGCCCGTCGGCTGGCCAACGAGTTCGCCGAGAGAGACGCAACGCTGCTGGACGTGCCCGTCAGCGGAGGCAGCAGCGGGGCGAAGAACGGTACACTGCGCATCTTCGCGGGGGGCGAGCGCGCCACCTTCGAGCGCATCCTGCCGGTCCTGGAAGTGCTGGGCGATCCCGACCGCATCGCCTACTGCGGCCCCAGCGGATCCGGGCAGGTCGTCAAGGGGGTCAACCAGCTCGCCATGGGCCTGAGGAACGCCGCCCTGCTGGAGCCGCTGGCGCTGGCCGTCCGCGCGGGGGTGGACCTGAAAGCGGTCATCCGGAGCGTCGGAGGCGGTTCCGGCTGGCGCGGAGAACTGGCTGACGCCGCCCGGCAGATACTGGACGGCAACGGCAAGTGGATCGGTGTCAAGTCCGGCCAGCTTCCGTACTATCTGGCGGAGGCCGACCGCGGTGGCTTCGATATGCCCCTGACCCGTGCCCTGCACGAGTTCCTCAAGGATGCGGATAAGGTCGTGATGGAGGTCAACCGGCCGTCCCCTTCCTTCTGGCACGAACTGATGGGCGGGATGGAACCGGAAGAATACCTTGAAGGTGAGTGACGCACCCCGGGGAGGGCCCGACACCAGGAATGGATGACCACCGCGAAGAGACGCTGGCGCTGCTGAAGCTGTCGCTCTGCGACGGTGTCGGGAACGGGACGGTTCACGCGCTGGTCGAACATTTCGGGTCCGCCCGTGAGGTATTGGAAGCGCCGCGGGATTCACTCCGGGCCGTGGACGGCGTGGGACAGGCCCTGGCGGACGCCATCCGTCGCGGGCCCGAGCAGGGGGACGTGGACAGGGAGCTTGACCTGATGGAGCGGCGTCACGTGCGGCTGGTGCCGTTCTTCAGCGGCGATTACCCGGCGTCCCTCCGGCATCTTGACGCCGCCGCGCCCGTGTTGTTGCGCGTCCGGGGCGATATCCGCGACGAGGACCGGCTGGCCATCGCGATCGTCGGATCGCGGCGCTGTTCGCAGTACGGGCGTCGCCGGGCCACGCGGCTGGCCGCCGACCTGGCGTCGATGGGCTTCACGGTGGTCAGCGGGCTGGCGCGCGGCATCGATTCGGAGGCCCATCGCGGCGCCATCCGGGGCAAGGGCCGCACGTTGGCCGTGCTGGGGCGGGGGCTGGCGCACCAGTTGTCCCGTAGACGGCTGGAGCTGGCCATGGAGATAGCCGAGAACGGGGCGCTCATAAGCGAACTGCCCATGCACGTGCCGCCGCGGGCGGAGAACTTCCCACCCCGCAACCGCATCATCAGCGGGCTGTCGCTCGGGGTGGTCGTGGTCGAGGCGGGCCGCCGGAGCGGCAGCCTGATAACCGCCCGACACGCCGGGGAGCAGGGCCGGCAGGTCTTTGCCGTGCCAGGAGACGTGGACCGGCCCAGCAGCCGGGGATGCCACAGGCTTATCCGCGACGGCGCCGTGCTGGTGGAGGACGCCCGCCACGTGGTGGAGGAACTTGGACCCTTGAGCGAGCCGCTCAACCTGCCCGAGCCGGAGGAAGGAGAGCCGGAACCGCCGTTGGAGGACCCCCGCGTGCTGGCGCTGAACGACCGCGAGCGCGAGGTGCTGGAGGCCGTCGGGCAGTCGCCCTTACACGTCGACGAAATCATCGAGCAGACGGGGCACCCGGCCTCCATCATCGCCAGCACGCTGATGACGCTGGAGATACGCGGCCTCATCCGCCAGCTCTCCGGCCAGCGCTACGTCAGGGAATAGGAAGGTCGCCCCGTCCTTGACAGCCATCGGCCGTCGTTGCTGAAATGGTTGGGACGTTACCGGTCGTAAAGGAGACCTCGGATGACGGACTCGGATGCCGGCGGCAAGAGTTTGGATGCCCTGATCGGGGACCAGGTCGTGCTCGACGTGAAGGCCAACCTCGTTTATATCGGCACCCTCGATGAGGCCCGCGAGGATATGCTGGTGCTGCGCGAGGCGGACGTGCACTTCTGCGGGGACACCGAGACTACCCAGGAATTCTACGTGCTGCAGACCAAGAAGGACGGCATCCGCGTCAACCGGTCGGTGGTCTACGTTATGCGCGAGCAGGTGGTCAGCCTCTCCCGGCTCTCCGACGTGATGGACTACTGATCCGCCGCGTTCTCCGCGTGGCGGCGGACGCTCTGCACCAATTCCTCATCCCCCGCCCGCTCCGCGTAGTCCTGCAGGAACGCCTCCAGCTCATCGGGCCGGTCGGCAAGTCCCGCCGCGACCGCGTGGACGGCGGGCAGGTAGCCGGGGTCCCCGCGCGTGGCCTGCCTGTATGCCACGAGGGCCTCCGCCGGCCGCTCCAACGCGTATTGGCGCCACAGACCCAGCAGGAAGTAGCCGCGGGCCGAACGGGGGAATTCCGCCAGGTAGCTGCCGAAGGCCGTGCGCACCTGCTCAGCGTCGCCGTCGGCCATGTATCCAAGCAAGGCCGCCAGCCCCCGCATCTCAGGGGGCAGGTCGTCCTCCGCTGGGGCGGGCGCGTCGCCCAGGGCCCCGGTCTCGCGTGCTGTGCGGACAGTCCGGTAGAAGGCGTGCAGGAACGTTGCCGGGGGTGAGAGGGGCTCTTGTCGGCTCAGAATCTGTTCCGCCTCGGCCAGTTCGCCCCGGCGCTCTGCATCTAACGCCGCCCCGATGGCGGCCCACTCCGCCGGGCCGGCGCCCGAAACGGATTCCGCGCCCGGCGCCGCCTCCAGCCCCAGACGCCGGCAGCTCTCGGCGAGCAGGTCCCGCACGGTTTCCTCCAGCTCGGTCCAGTCCGGATTATCTCTTTCGACCGAGACTTCACGCTGTAGCACCCACTCTTCCCGGGCGCGGTTGGCGAAGATCCACGTCCAGTTTCTGCGGCCCAGGCCGGCCGCATGGCTGACCAGCACCAGGTGCCCGGCCCCGAACTCCTCGCGGACCTCTTCGATGCCCTTGCCGGCCTGCAGTCGACTCTCGACCTCCGACTGTTCGGCCAGGTGGAGCTCCGGGTAGTAGGCCATCCGGTAGGCGAGCAGCGCCCGCGCGGCCCGCGCCGTCTCGGGGGACAACTCATCGCGGGCCAGCCGGTGAGGGCGCCGGATGTAGAGCGTCGTGTGCGGCACCGGCTTGGCCGCCTCCTCCTGCTGATGGCGCCGCGTCATCATCACGAACGGAATGACGGAGGCGATCACCAGCACCAGCGCCAGTATGCTCCAGCCCAGCTTCCACGAGACGACCTGCATGGGGCCGGAAGCGCCGCCCTCCCACTGGCCCGACTCTTCCAGTTCCTCGACGCATTGGGACACCGCCTCCAGGGCGTCCTCGGCATGCTGAGGACGGTCGGCGGGGTCGGTAGCCATCAGGCGCGTCACCAGTTTGCAGACCGGCTCGGGCAGGTCCGGCCGCTCCCGGCGTGGGTCGGGCGGAGGACCCTCGAGGGCGGCCATCATCACGTCCGTCCCGCTCTCTCCCTCGAACGGCGGACGGCCCGTCAGCAGGTGCCACGCGACGGCGCCGGCGGCGTAGATATCCGACCTGATGTCCGCCAGGCGCTCGTCGCGGACGCGTTCCGGCGCCAGATAGAGCGCCGGGCCGGCCGGCACGCCGCCATCGCGCGCAAGCAGCTTGTGCAGCCTGCGCGGGGGCGGCACGGCGCTCGGATGGTCCAGTCGGGCCTCCCCGTCGTAGCCAATCAGCACGTTGTCGGCCTCTACGTTGCCGTGTATCGCGCCGGCCTGTTCCAGGTCGGCCAGTCCCTGAAGGATGTCTCTGAGCAGGCGGACCGTTCGCTTCACGCTCAAGGGGAGGCGCCGCGCCATTGAGCGGGAGAGTGTGTCCGGCACGCGCTCGGTCATGATGAAATAGCCGTCCTTGATGCGGCCCATGTCGAGCACGCCGACCACGTTGGGGCTGCGCACGGCACGGGCGTCCGCCGCGCGGCGGAAGAGCCTTTCGAGGTAAAGCGGGGCCTCCTCTTCGACCGCCGCGGGCCAGACCTTCATGCGCACGTCGGTGCGCAGGCCGGAGTGTGAGGCCTCGTAGACGGCGTGGTCGGGGCGCAGAGCGATCCGCTTCCTGAACTTCGCCCGCCCGATCGTCCGCCCCTTGTATTCGTCCCCGGGCGGGTCGGCGGAGGCGGGCGGCATTTCCCTCTCCAGCGGCGCGGCGCAGTCGCCGCAGAAAAGGGCCGCTCCCTCGGGGCCGCCCGGTGTAATACCAATCCAATTTTTCACGGGCTTGGTCAAGCTGCCCTCTCTGGATGGCACGGGGTATTTCCGCTGACATGCATCCGGAGGTAGCGATCAAGCCATCTGCATGGGTGGC
>JAWODG010000037.1:0-7504 GCA_046483385.1 Candidatus Brocadiia bacterium
GAGTGCCGCATGCCAGGAATGTCCGTCGCCACCTGGAGGACCTTGTGGAGGCGGTCCAGGATTTCGCGCGGCGCATCGACGCCGAGCATGAGTTGGTGGTCATCATCTGTTCCGATCATGGCTCGACACGCATTCCCGCCGAAGCGCCCAATATCATCGACCAGCCCTTCTATACGGAGCGACTCACAGATCCTCATCATCGTTACATCGCAGTGAGCGACGAAGAGATGGAGAAACTTCCCGATAACGTTGATTTTGAGTGCTATCGACTTGGGAAAGGGCTCCTCGACCTTAACGAGAACTATTTGATAGCTCGGGGCTATGGTCGTTTCAAGAAGACGGACGAAACGGCCACGATGATGCCCTCGCCGAGCGCGCAGGCGGTCAACTCGTCCCCGTCGGCGCAGACGCCCTTCCAATGCGTGTAGCCGATGTCATCCCGCAGGAGCAGGTAGGCGCTGACGGGGTCCTCACCGTGGAGTGCAAAGTTGCCGCCGTCGTAGTTGGCGAAGACGTTCGGGTGGTCGGCCAGGTCGAGCAGGCGCAACATCTCGGCCCCCGTGCTGGACAGGCCGCCGTGGTTCTCCAGCGCGACCCGGACACCCTTCGGATGGGCGTACTCGCCGAGTTCGGCCAGGGCCTTTCCGCAGCGGACGAAGTGCTCCTCCCGTGCCTCCGCCAGCGAGAGCCAGCCGGCGAACACCCGCACCACCTCGGCGCCGCAGTCGGCCGCCGCGTCGATGATGGTTTGAGCCTGATCGATGTTGGCTCGCACCTGCGCCGTCTGTTTCTCCAGGAAAGTGAGCCCGGTGCACAGGCATACGATCTTGACGCCGGTGGCCGCCTCGGCCGCGGCGATGCGGTCCATGTCCTGCGGCGTCGGCTCGGGGCCCAGGTGCCTGACGTCCTCCCGGTCGCTGACGTTAATCTCCGCGTAGCGGAAACCCAGCCGCGCGCACTCCTCAAGGTATTCAGGGATCTCCAGGTGTCGGAACCCCCATCCGCATGGGGCCAGCTTCAGGTCTTCGTCCATAGGTCATCCTCCTCAACCGCGCCAATCAGGGGGGTTGATAGAATGCCAGAACAGCCGTGGCGGCACAAAGGGAAAGGTCATCGGAGCAGGCCACCACGCGGGCCATTGAGCGTGCCAAGATTAACGATGTCACTCACTGGCCGGAATTTCGCCGTCCAATCAATAATCATGCGGGGCAGAAGTGAGAGAAGCGCGCCGTTCCGGCGGGCTGAAGTGTGCCTTGCTGCGAAGAACCGCCCCTTGGGGCGCCCCCTCGGGGCGCGATATACCAGCGCGGGGCGCAGCCCCGGGAACCAAGGGTCGGACGAAAGGCGTGCGCCCTCAAAGGGCGCAACAAAGGAAACCGGGTCCCCGATGTGCGGCCCTTTCAGGGCCCGCGTATGGTCCCGCCATTGCTTTCCCGGGGCCTCGCCCAGGGGCTGGTATGTGGCGGGCCTCCGGCCCGGCGACGGTTCTACTGTTATGATTCGGCGGCACTTGAGGCCCGTAGTCCGAGGCGCACATGGGTCATCGCCCTGCTGTTGTGCCGCCCGCTCTGCGGCGGGCTCTTCTTGTCCCCATCGTCTGTCTCCCCCAGGCTTACGCCATGGGGCTATTGCCTGCCGTCCCCTTGCGGGGGCTGTTCATGCTGAGCCCAGAAGAACCGATCATGTCACTGACCGGGCGGGCGAACTTTACCCGCCGTGCAGGCGCGCAATGGCCTCCGACACAGAGATTCTGCGTCGGGGCACCAGCCCTCCTCTGAATGATAACGCTTCTGCAGGTCTCAACGAACTGTTCGCGTCTCAGTCGGCGGGCTTTCGGGCGACCAGCATGAGTTCGACGGCGTTCTGGAGCGCTTCCGCGTCATCGGTCAGGTCGAGGTGCCTCCTGACGTACGCGGCCATGATCCGACGGTTGTCGGTCTCCGGGGGAGTCTCGCAGCCGACGGGAACGGCGCAGAGAGGCGTGAGGCCGGCCTCGACGAAGACCCGTTCGGCGCCGGCGTGATCGAACAGGTGCCAGTCGAAAGCCTGATGGCCGCGCACGACACCGGGCTCCGAATGCTCTGAGTCCTTCTCCCCGTGGAGATCCAGGCTGCGCGGCGTGCGCAGGGAGACGCAGGTCTTCCCGCCCGGGCGGAGGACACGCGCGAACTCGCCCAGGGCCGCTGAGGGGTCGCCGCAGTCGGAGACCACCGTCCCGCAGGCCACCACCACGTCGAAGGCGGCATCGGGGATCCTGTCCATGTGCCGGATGTCCCCCTGGATGCACTCGACGCGTTCTTTCAGGTTGGCCTGGGCGACCCGCTGTCGTGCCACGGCCAGCATCTCCGCGGACAGGTCCACGATGGTGACGTTGTGCCCGGCGGCGGCCAGTTTGACCGCGTGGTACCCCCCGCCCCCTCCGGCGTCGAGGATGTCGTGGGCTCGGCCGGCATAGATCTCCCGGAGGATGACCGAAAGTTCGGTGCGCGCCAGCGGGGCGCGGCGGCCCACCGGTCCGGTGTGCTGGGTATAGTCGGCCGTCAGTCGGTCCCACGCCTGCTGGATCGCGCCGGGGGAGTTCCGAGGATGCATTGTCCGTTTCTTCCTTCCGCTGGTCGAGTCCAGCGGATCGAACGGCCACGTGCGGTTAGGGTCTCCCTCGTCCATTACGTCCCCCCGAGCCATATTCCTCCCCCTCGCGGACCACCGGTCCGCCGTGGCGACCCGTTCAGTCTCTGCGTCGCTTATCGATGACGCGCACGGCTTTGCCCTCGGAGCGCGGCAACGAGCCCGGCTCGACCAGCGTGATCTTCGGGCGCAGCCCCAGCGCGTCACTCAGGTTGTCCTGGATGTCCTGCTCCAGGCGTCGCAGGTCCTTCATCTCGTCCGAGAGCAGGTCCTCGGTAATCTCTATCTTTACCTCGATGGTGTCAAGTGCCCCCCGGCGGTCCACGATTATCTGGTAATTCGGGCTGGTCCCGTCGGTCTCCAGGAAGGCATGCTCGATCTGGCTGGGGAAGACATTCACTCCCCGGATGATGAGCATGTCGTCCGTGCGCCCCGAGACGCGTCTCATCTTCCGCAGCGTCCGTCCGCACTCGCACTCCTCGTCGTAGAGGGTCGTGATGTCGCGCGTGCGATAGCGGATGACGGGCAGAGCCTGGCGCGTGAGGTTGGTTATGACCAGTTCACCTTCCTCGCCCGGGGGCAGCACCTCTTCGGTATCGGGGTCGATCACCTCGGCCAGGAAATGGTCTTCGAAGATGTGGAGGCCGCTGCGGGCGGGGCACTCACCGCTCACGCCCGGCCCTATGAGCTCGCTCAGCCCGTAGTTGTCGTAGCCGGCCAGCCCGTATGTCTCCTCCATCTGGATGCGCATCTGGTCGGACCACGGCTCCCCGCCGAAGCAGCCCACGCGCAGTTGCGTGTCCTCCAGCAGGTCGATGCCCATGTTTTCCGCCGTCTCGCACAGGTAGAACGCGTAGGACGGCGTGCAGACGATATGAGTGGTTCCGAGGTCCCGGATGAGCTGCAGATGTCGCCGCGTGTTGCCCGCAGCAGCGGGGATGACCTCCGCGCCGATGCGTTCGATGCCGTAATGCAGCCCGAAGCCGCCGGTGAACAGCCCGTAACCGAAGGCCACCTGCACCACCGAGTCCTGCGTCACGCCCGCCATGGCCAGAATGCGGGCGACCAGTTCCGCCCACGTCTCCAGGTCTCCCCGGGTGTAGCCCACCACCGTGGCCTTGCCGGTGGTGCCGGAGGAGGCGTGGATCCGCACCACCTCCCGACGGGGAACGGCGAACAGGCCGTAGGGGTAGTTCTCCCGGAAGTCGTCCTTCACCGTGAAGGGCACGCGCCGAATGTCCTCAAGCTCGTGGATGTCGTCCGGGTGGACACCGGCTTCGTCCATCTGGCTGCGGTAGAAGGGCACGTGCGCGTATGCCCGGCTGACTGTCGTCTGCAGGCGCTGAAGCTGGAGGGCCTCCAACTGCTCGCGCGGCATGGCCTCGTGCTGGTGGTCCCACATGTACATCACGTTTCTCTCCGCCCTATCGGACCTTCGATTTCATTCTCACGCCTCCAGGCTGCGCTCGGCTCCACATGTAACGCCGCCTTTTCGCCGTACGGCGAACGGCCGCCCGCGTCCGCCGTACGGCGGACTGCCTGCGGGATGTCGGCGGTGCCCGCCTTCGCGGGGGCAAAGATGCCCCCGCGTGGCCGGCAAGGATGCCGGCGCTACTACAGGGTACGGGGAGCTTGGGAGCCCTGCGGTCTTAGATCGTCGCTGCTGCGCAATGCTTGCTACTCGGTAATCCCGGGTTGAGGACATATCATTCGCCGAGAACGTCAACCTTGCTCATCACGCTGAAGCCGGCCTTGTTGAGCGATTCCACGGCGGCCTGGGGGTCTTCGAAGCGGAAGATGAGCGCGGCGCGTTTGGTTCTGATCGACGAGAAAGCGTACATATACTCGACGTTGATCTCCTCCTCCTCGAGGGCGTCGAGTATGGTGGCCAGCCCGCCGGGCTTGTCCTCGACCTCGACGGCGAGCACGTTGTTGGCGATGACGGTGAATCCGCCGTGTTTGAGCGCAGTATGGCCGGCCTCGGGGTCGTCCACGATGAGCCGCAGGATGCCGAAGTCGGCCGTGTCGGCGAGGCTCAGGGCCAGGATGTTTATGTCTTCATCGGCCAGAGCCCGGGTGGCGGCGGCGAGGCGGCCGGAGCGGTTCTCGATGAAAACGGAGAGCTGTTTTACGAACATGACGGGACCTCCTGTCAGTCGTTCCGCTGGTCAATGACGCGTTTGGCTTTGCCCATGCTGCGTTCGATGGCGCCCGGCTCCATCAGCCGCACGCGGACGCGCAGCCCGAGCACGTTCTCGATCTTGGTGCGCACCTGCTGCTCGAAGGCCTCCAGTTCCCTCACCTTGTCGCTGAAGAACGCCTCCTCCACCTCGACGCGCACTTCCATGTCGTCCAGTGCGCCCTTGCGGTCCACCATTATCTGGTAGTGCGGCTCGGTGCCCTCGATGCCCAGCAGGATGGATTCTATCTGGCTGGGGAAGACGTTGACGCCGCGGATGATGAGCATGTCGTCGGTCCGGCCGGCGACTCGCTCCATCCGGCAGGTGGTGCGGCCGCAGGCGCATTTCTCCTTGTGCAGGCGCGTGATGTCGCGCGTTCGGAAGCGGATGACCGGCATGCCGGTCTTCGTGATAGTGGTGAAGACCAGCTCGCCCTTCTCGCCTTCTTCCACCGGTTCAAGCGTCTGGGGGTCGATGATCTCGGGCAGGAAGTGATCCTCGAAGATGTGCAGTCCGTCCTGCGCTTCGCACTCGCTGGAGACGCCGGGCCCGATGATCTCGGTCAGGCCGTAGATGTCGTAGGCTTTCACGCCCATGCGCTGTTCGATCTCCTGCCGCATCGCGTCCGTCCAGGGCTCGGCCCCGAAGATGCCGATCCGCAGGTTCGTCTCCTTCAGGTCCACGCCCATCTCGTCGGCGACCTCCAGCAGGTAGAGCGCGTAGCTGGGCGTGCCCATCCAGACGTCAACGCCGAAGTCCTGGATGAGCATGATCTGGCGCTCGGTGTTGCCGCCGGAGATTGGGATGACCGTGGCGCCCAGCCGCTCCAGGCCGTAGTGCGCGCCCAGGCCGCCGGTGAACAGCCCGTAGCCCCAGGCGACCTGGGTGATGTCGGACGGCTCCACGCCGATCATGTGGAACGTGCGGGCCATTACCTCGCTCCACAGGTCGATGTCCTGCTGAGTGTAGCCGGCGACGATGGGCTTGCCCGTGGTCCCGCTGGAGCAGTGGGTGCGCACGATCTCGTCCAGGGGCACCGCGAAGAGTTCGAACGGGTAATTGTCCCGCAGGTCGTTCTTGACCGTGAAGGGGAGCTTGCGCAGGTCGCTCAGGGACTGGATGTCATCCTCGGTGACGCCCTTCTCCTCGAAAGCCTCCGCGTAGAAGGGCACCCGTTCGCGGGCGTACGCCACCGTGCGGCGCAGGCGCTCCACCTGAAGCTCCTCCAGTTCTTCGCGCGACATCAGGTCCTTATCCCATAGCTCTTGCATCGGCTTCTCCTTGCGGTTTTTCGTCGAAACGCCGACCCGCTTCGAACGCGGCGATATTGGCCTCTATGGTTCCCGGCGGCAGGCACGCCTCGATGGCGGCGTGCCAGTACTCCCTATCCATATCCAGAAGGCGTGAGAGCCGACCCAGCGCGGCCATGTTCCGGGAACGGGGGTTGGCGATCTGCTCGGTCAACTCGGGCGGGGCGTCCAGCAGACGGCCCGATTCCCGCAGGCGGGGCGCGGCACGCCGGGCCTCGTCGTCGTCCAGCGCGATCACGATATCGGCACCGGCCTGCGGCGAGAGGGGGGAATGCACGTCCTCCCCGAACCTCACCTCGCTGACCACGCTGCCGCCCCGCTGGCTCATCCCGTGCACCTCGCTCTGCTTCACGTCGTAGCCTTCGCGCATCAGCACGTCGGCCAGCACTTCGCTGGTCTTCAGCACGCCCTGGCCTCCCACGCCGACGATCAGCACATTGACCGTATCTCTCATTGGTCGTCTTCCACCTTCTCGATTGCGTCGAAGCGGCAGACCTCGTAGCACAGCCCGCAGCCGGTGCAGTAGAGTTCGTTTATCTCGACGTGGTCCTCCGCCTGTTCCAGCGCCGGGCAGCCGGTCCGCAGGCAGGCCCCGCAGTCCTCGCATCGCTCCGCGTCGATCCGGTACCGCGTGCGCTCCTCCGGGCGGCGCAGCAGCAGGCACGGCCGCCGGCAGACGATGACGCTGTATTCGTCGCGCGACAGGCTGTCGCGGAGCGCCTCCTCCAGCCCCTCCCGGTCGTAGGAGTCCAGCACCTTCACGTCCTGGACGCCCAGCCCGCGGCAGGCGTCCTCGGGGTTGATGAGCGGCGCTTCCGAGCCGTCCAGCCGTTCGCCGGTTCCGGGGTGGGCCTGGCCGCCGGTCATGGCCGTGGTGCGGTTGTCCAGTATCAGCAGCGTGCCCACCCTTGTTTTCGGGCTTTATCCTGATGTAGTCATGAATCCCGGAGAAGAACGGGAAATTTTGTATAATCTTGCCGGAAGTTATCTTTACAAGGATATCTTCACCTTTCAGCAGGTACGCAGACCCGAGGTTATTGAAAAGCTTCTGGAGGCTCTTGCCCTGCAGGTATCTTCCGAGGTGTCTTATAATGAATTGGCCCGGGTGGTTCAGGTGGATTCTTCTACCGTGCGGCGCTACCTAGACCTGATGGAAAAGGCTTTTGTGGTGTTCCGCCTTGGTTCTTTCAGCCGTAACGCCTGCAATGAGCTGAAGAGGAGTCAGAAAATATATTTTTATGATAATGGGATCCGAAACGCCCTGATCTCCAATTTCAACCTACCGGAAATGCGGGTAGATACAGGAGCCTTATGGGAGAATTTTCTCGTAAGTGAAAGATGTAAGTATCTTTATAATAATCAGATTCAGGCCAGGCAATTCTTCTG
>JAWODG010000042.1:0-9624 GCA_046483385.1 Candidatus Brocadiia bacterium
GGTAATTGCCATGACACTCATTCCTGTGTATTACCATTTGTTGTTCAAGTCCCGTAAAACAGGACAGGGTACCCTCAGCTATCAAAACACAGGAAGATGGAGCTATCAAAGGCTATACGATATGGGCTTTCGCTTTACCATGCGCCGGCAAATCCTTGTTTGGACAATGTTTGCAGGGTTGCTCATCATGCGAGAATCCACGATTACGGACGCGTCCCCGACGAGATACCGGAGAAGAGCGTGCGCAAGGCGGCGAAGCTCGCCCTGGCCATCGACGCGTGGGTCGAGGCAAACGACGTGGACGCGACGGCCATCCAGTGCTGGAGTTCGGTGCAGGAGAACTACGGCTGCGGCACCTGTTTCGCCATGAGCATGATGGGCGAGGAGGGTAAGCCGAGCGCCTGCGAGACGGACGTGATGGGCGCGCTGACGATGTACGCCCTGCAGCTTGCCAGCGGGGAGCCGTCCGGCTATCTGGACTGGAACAACAACTACGCCGACGAGCGGGACAAGTGCATCTGCGTGCACTGCTCCAACTACCCCAAGGGCTTTTTGGGCGTCGAGCCGGAAGTGTCAAATCTGGACATCCTCGGCGCCAGCCTCGGGGCCGACCGCTGCTTCGGTGCCGTGAAGGGCAGGGTGGCGCCCGGACCGATGACCTACGCCAAGATATCCACGGACGACGTCAACGGACGCATCCGATTCTACGTAGGCGAGGGCGAGTTCACCGACGATCCGGCAGAGACGGTCGGCGGCGTCGCCGTGTGCAAGGTGCCCGAATTGCAGGGCCTGATGGACTACATCTGCCGCGAGGGCTACGAGCACCACGTGGCGATGAACCGCGGCCTCAGCGCCCGGGTGCTGGTGGAGGCGCTCGGCAAATACCTCGGCTGGGAGGTGTACCACCACGCGCCCGACGGCGCCTGAGCCCGCCGCGTCCGCGCTTGTCCGTGTCAGTCCGTGTCGCCACAGAATCCATGGGGACAACGCCATGTGCCCGAACACCGTACGCCACTGCTGGGAAACAGTCGAGATAACCCTTAAGGCAACCCACGCCTACGCTAATCCTTACACGGACGTGACCGTCTGGGTGGACCTGGAGGGCCCCGGGTTCTCCGAACGCTGCTACGGCTTCTGGGACGGCGGCGCGACTTTCCGCGTGCGGGTGACTGCCACGGCGCCCGGGGAGTGGTGCTGGACAAGCGGCTGCCGTCCTGCCGACCCCGGGCTGCGGGGCAAGACGGGCGTCTTCACGGCGGTCGAGTGGACCGAGGAGGAGAAGCAGGAGAACCCCTGCCGCCGGGGCTTCATCCGCCCGACCGACAACGGTCACGCGTTCCAGTACGCGGACGGCACGCCGTTCTTCCTGTTGGGCGACACGTGGTGGCCGGCGGGCACGTTCCGCTACCCCCTGGCCGACCGTGACGTCGAGCACCCGCCGGGACCGGGTATGACACTCCAGGACGCGCTCCGCTACCGCGCGGGCCAGGGCTACAACAGCGTCGCGATGATAGCGGCGTTCCCCGCCTGGGCGAACGACGGCCGGCCGGCCAAGCTCGTCGCCGACGACGGCACGTGCATCCGGCAAGCCTGGGAGCAGGCCGGCACGGGCAGCGCCAAGGACATGCACGACGAGACGGGCAACCGCCCGTTCCGCTTCCCGGGGCGCGTGCCGGGCTACGAGGACGTTTTTCCGGACATCGAGCGGCCGAACCCCGCCTACTGGCGCAGCTTCGACGCGACCGTCCGCTACATGAACTCGGTCGGCTTCATTCCCTTCATTGAGGTCGCGCGGCGGGACGTGGGGCAGGCGTGGAGGAAATACTACGACTGGCCCGAGTCCTACGTGCGCTACGTGCAGTACGTCTGGAGCCGCTTGCAGGCCAACAACTGCCTGCTCAGCCCCATCCACTACGACTGGCGCGAGTGCACGATTCGGACGGACGAGTGGAACGCCGCGGCCAACCTGGTGGTCGAGCGCTACGGGCCACCCCCGTTCGGCCAACCGGTCGGCTGCAACCCGGACGGTTCGTCGCTGCACAACTTCGGCCACGTGGACCGGGCCCGCTGGCTGAGCTTTCACCAGATCGGCAACCGCCGCACGCACGAGTCCCACGAGATGCTGCCGGAGCAATTCCACCAGAAGCCGCCGGTCCCCTCCATCAACGGGGAGCCGTACTACGAGGGCTGGCACCAGGGCCCGCAGGCACCGGTTGGGTCGGCCGAGGCCGCCCGCAACTGCCGCGGCGCGCTCTGGGGCAGCGTGCTGTCCGGCGCCCTGGGCGGCCATGTCTACGGTGCGGAGGGCCTCTGGGCCGGCGATGTCGAGCCAGAAGCCGAGCACCGCTGGTGGGAATCGCTCACCTGGCCCAGCGGCGCGCAGATGCAACACTGCCGCAGCTTCCTGCTCTCGCAGGGAACCCGCTACCGGGACCTGGTGCCACAGGCCGACCTGGTGCAACCGAGCCGGGCCGGCGCCCCCGACACTTACCGCGGCTGGGCCTACTGCGCGCGGACCGAGGAGTGGGGCCTGCTGATGCTCTACTTCGAGAAGGACTGCCCCCGGGCGACCATCGAGGGCCTGCCGCCGGGCCGGGAGTACGAGGCCCGCTGGTTCGACCCGCGGGAAGGGGAGTGGCTGGAGGAGCCGGGCCGCCTGGCCGCCGACCAGCAGGGCGAACTGCCCCTGCCCCCATTCCCAGGCGAAGCGGAGACATCGCAGACCGACTGGGCTCTCAAGCTCACCGCCGTTGGGTGAGGCGTTTGCGAGCCGCTGCCAGCGTTGCCTTCCGCTTTCACTGGCGGTCATCTTTGCTTTGGGCTTCGGCTCCGCTTACTACGTCCATCAGTTCGGACGTGATGCTTTCCTGGCGGACGTGCTGGTACTGCTGCTGGAGGTCCTCCAGCCGGTCCTCCACGTTGGTGGCGGCGGAGGTCATGGCGGTCAGCCGGGCGCCGTTCTCACTCGCGTGGCTTTCCAGCAGGCTGCGGTAGAGTTCGACGAAGAAGTACTCTTCTATCAGGTGGGGCAGGAGTTCGGACGGTGGGGCGGTCAGGATGGGCTGGTAACTGAAGCGTCGCTCCAGCCCCGGCCGGAGGGCCTCCCGCACCGGCGGGACGATGCGCCGGACGCGTTCGTCGAATCGGCCCATGGACTCGTAGAAGGTATAGACGAAATACATCTGCTCGGCCCCGCAGTCACGGTAGAGTTCGAATATGCGGGCGGCGAGTTCGGGCATGCGCGATTCGATGCCCTCCAGGCTGCTCGGCGTGCGTGTGGCGCCCACGGGTCGGACGCCGCGCATCTCCAGCAGATTGGCCCCCCGCAGTCCGATGCAGAATATGTCGACCGGCCCTGCGGTCTGCTCGCGGAACTCCCGCGCGGCCGTCACGATGCGGTCGTTGTAGCTGCCCGCCAGGCCCTGGTCGCCCGCGAAGACGACGGCCAGGCAGCGTGCCTCCTCGGACGGCTCGGTCCTCTCGACCTCAGGGCGCTCCAGCGTCTCGCTGAGCGCGGTGGTCACGATGTCGGCATAGGGGCGGATGGCGTCCAGCGCGCCCTCGGCCCGGCGAACGTAGACGGCGGCCAGGTTCCGCATGGCGTTCACCACGTCCTGCAGGCTGCGGATGCTTTCAAGCTTGCGTTGCAGCTCGCGCAGTTCGGCCATCGCACGCCACCTCACTCGGGCATCTGGTTCCCTGTGTTCGCGAAACGTGGGGGCCCCGCGCACGGTGTGTCCGCCCCGGCTCGCGCAACAGTCCCCTCGTGCTCGCTCTCGTTCTCGTGCTCCTGCTCGCCGTTTGGGGCATTCACGGAACTGCGTTCGCCGTACGGGGAACTCCGGGCAACACGGCCACTGGCGTGACTCCCTTTCTCGCGCAGTTCGGCCATCGCATTCTCACCTCAATCCGGCATCTGGTCCTTCACCTGCTGCGCCACGGACTTGACCGCCTCGACGTCCTCATCGGTCAGCGATTCGCCGTCCTGGATGCGCGCCAGCACATCGCCCAGTCGCTCCCGCGCGGCCGCCCGGAACTGGCTCTCGAACTCCGCCACGCCCTCGGCCAGTATGTCCATCAGCTCGCCCTCGGCCGCAAGGTGCAGCAGCAGGGCCTGCTCGGCCAGCGGCACCGGCTGGTGGGCGGGCTGCTTGAGCAGTTCCCGCACGCGCCGGCCCGCCTCCAGCGTCCTCTGAGTCTCCTCCTCGACCGTCGTGCCGAACTTGGTGAACTCCTCCAGCTCGCGGAACTGCGTGTACTGCAGCCTCAGCTCCTGAGCCACCTTTTTCATGGCGGGAAGCTGCGTCTTGCCGCCCACCCGGCTGACGCTCGCGCCGATGTCCACGGGCGGCAGGAAACCGGACTGGAACAGTTCGGGGTTCAGGTATATCTGCCCGTCGGTTATCGAGATGAGGTTCGTGGGGATGTAGGCGGACAAGTTCTGCGCCTGCGTCTCGATGATGGGCAGGGCGGTCTGGGAGCCGCCGCCGTTCTCCTCGCTCAGTTGGGTGGCGCGTTCGAGCAGACGCGAGTGGATGTAGAAGATGTCCCCGGGATAGGCTTCACGCCCGGGAGGGCGGCGCAGCAGGAGGCTTATCTCGCGGTAGGTCTGGGCATGCTTGGTCAGGTCGTCGTAGACGATCAGCGTGTCGTGGCCCTTCCGCATGAAGTACTCGCTGACGGTGCAGCCGGCGTAGGGGGCGATGTAACGCATGCCGGGCGGCGAGTCGGCGTCCGCCACGACCACCACGGTGTAGTCCAGCGCGCCGCGCGAGCGCAGCGTTTCCGCGAAGCGGGCCACGGACGATGCTTTCTGGCCGATGGCGACGTATACGCAGATGACCTCGTTGCGCGACTGGTTCAGGATGGCGTCGATGCCGATGGTAGTCTTGCCGGTGGAGCGGTCGCCGATGATAAGCTCCCGCTGGCCGCGGCCGACGGGAATCATGGCGTCTATAGACTTGACGCCGGTGGCCAGCGGGCGGTTCACGTAGGCCCGGTCCAGCACGGCGGGCGCCTCGCGCTCGATTGGTTCGTAGCGGTCGGGCTCAATCTCCGGGCCGTCGTCGAGCGGCTCGCCGAGGGGGTCCACCACCCGCCCGATGAGTTCGTCCCCGACGGCCGTCCGCACGACCTCACCGGTGCGGTGGACCGTATCGCCGGCCGCTACGGCCTCGTCCGGCCCGAGCAGCACGCAGCCGACCTCGTCCTCGTCCAGATTGAATGCAATGCCCATGATGTCGTTGGGGAAGCGGATAAGCTCCTCCGCCTGTGCGCCGGGCAGTCCGGCCACCCCGGCGATGCCGTCCCCGGCGTAGAGCACCCTGCCGATCTCGCGGGTGCGCGGCTGGACGGGGGCCTCATGCACGGCTTGGCGAAGCCGGGAGACGGTGTCCGCTACGATGTCTTCGACGCTCATTCCTCTTCCTCCATCGGCCGGGGCGCGAGTTCCTCGAAGCGTTCGCGGGTGGCCGTCAGCACGTCGGCCAGCGAGCCGTCTATGGCGCGCGCGCTGAACTCGACCCGGCTGCCGGCCACCAGGTCGCCGTCCACGTCGTACTCGACCTCGACCTCCCCGTTGGCGAGCGCCTCTATGCGCTCCTCCAGCCCGGCCCGCGTGTCCTTGTCCAGTTCACGGGCACTGACGACGCGCACCGGCCCCCGCGACCCCTCGATCTCAGGTGGCGAGACGGCTTCTTCTTGCCGGGCGAGGTGCTCCAACTCCTCGAAAAGCTGCCGGTTGAGGCGTCGCTCCACGTCCTCGTCCACGAGCTTCTCCAAGACTCGACGGGCCAGGGAGAGGGCGGTGTCCACTATGTTGTCTTGCAGCTCTTCGAGGGCGTCGCGGCGTCGACGCTCCCAGTCGCGCTTCATGTTTTGTACTTCGCGTTGGGCTTCCTGTCGGGCCTCCTCGAGTATCTCCTCGCGCGTCTCCTGCGCCTTGTTACGGGCCTCGGTGAGCAGCCGGTCGCGCTCCTCCTCGATGTTGGCCATCTCCCGCTCGTATTCCTCCTGCTTGCGCCGGGCCTTCTCGGCCTCCTCCTCGGCCTCGCGATGAGCCTGTTCGATCTCCCGCTTGCGCTTGTCGAGAATGCGCAGCAGGGGCTTGTGCAGGAAGATGTACAGCAGGCCCACGAGGGCGAGGAAATTGCCCACGGCGAACGCGAAGGCCTTCCACGTGAACTTGAGTATGTCCGGATTGTCCATGGGCCTCACACGGCAAAGAGGATGATGAAGGCCATCACGAGGCAGTAGATGGCGGTTGACTCGACCATGGCCAGCCCGACGAACAGGGTGCGCGAGATGGTGCCGCTGGCGTCAGGCTGCCGGGCAATCGACTCCAGCGCCTGTGTCAGGGCGCGACCCTCCGCGAGGGCCGGCGCGATGGAGCCGATGGCGATGGTCGCTCCCGCCACGATAAGCCGGACCATCTGGATGATGGTTTCGGAATCCACGATGTCTCCTCCGTCAGCAGTGAGTGTTATTGTTCTTCCGCGCCGGCAGTCTTTTCCTCGTCCGGTTTCGGCAGGCGTCGCTCGACGCCCGCCCCGATGTAAACCAGCGCCAGCACGGTGAAGATGTAGGCCTGAATGAACGCCACGATGAGGCTGAGCACCGACAGGAACAGGGTCAGAGCGTAGGTGGGCAGCATGAACACGTGGGCGTAGCCGCGCAGCGTTGTGGTGACCACCCCGATGATGACCAGCAGCAGGAAGTTGCTGCTCATGATGTTGCCGAACAGGCGGACGGCCAGCGCCAGCGTCCGCGTCAGCTCGCTCAGGACGTTGAACGGCAGCATAAACGGGTTGGGCTGGATGTAGCTTTTCAGGTAATTGCCGACGCCGCGCGCCCGAACGCCGTAGAAGGGCACCGCGAAGAAGACGACCGCGGCCAGCCCGGCCGTCACGCTGATATCCCCCGTGGGGCTCTCCAGACCGGGCACCATGCCCAACAGATTGGCCGTGAGAACGAAGATGAACAGCGTGCCGACCAGCGGCACGTACGGCTCCGGGTCCGCCCGCACTATCTCGCGGATGAGGTCGCACAGTTGCTCCATGAACATCTCGAACAGGCCCTGCAGACGGCCTATCTCACGTTCCGAGACCTGCGCCCGCACGATGAGCGCGACCACCAGCAGAAAGAACATCACCCCCCACGTCATCCACGCGCTACGCGGTATGGACCCGATGCCCAATACGGCGATGGGGAGGCTACTCGGATTCATCGGACGCCTCCTCCCGAACCCTCTTCCGAATGCCGCGGGCTATCAGGAAGCGAGCCAGCAGAAAGCCCGCCACGCCGGCCAGCATAGCGGCGGCTATCATCTCACGAGGGACCAGAAACGCTACCAGAATCAGGACCACCGCCACGAAGGCCAGCCGTGCATAGAGCGCCACCGGCAGCAGCCACGTCGGCCCCTCCTTGTCCACCACGTACTCCACCTCCAGCCGCATCGTTACGAAGAAGATGCCGCCGACGATGAAGCCGAGCACGAAGGCGACCAGCCAGCCGAGCCAACCCATTCCGAGCAGTGTCATGTTATCTTCTCCGCGACCTGTCGCCACGCGATGAAACAGCCGAGTCCGAGGCCCACCAGCATGAAGAAGACCACGAACACGTGGCCGGAATCCAGCACGCCGTCCAACCAGCGGCCCAGCAGCGCCCCGACGGCGGTGGGCAGGGCCACCGACCAGCCGACCGTTCCCATCATGCCGACGGTGGACCAGAACGATTCGTCCTCTTCTTCCACGTTGCGCTCGTGCCGGCGGCGCCGGCGTTCGACCTCGGTGAGGAATTCTTCCTCGTCCTCGCTCAGCTCGCGCTTGTCCGGTTCGGTCGCCACGGCGTTCACTCGCCTTTCTCCAGCTGAAGGAGCTGGCGCATGAAGCTTATGCGCATCTTTTCGAACGCCACAAAGTTAGTCTTCTCCTCCTCCGCCCGCGCCCGGAATTGCGCGAGTACGTTCCGCTCCAGATGTTCGAGGTCATCGCTTTCCACGGCCCGTCGCGAGACGACTTCCACTTCGTCCCGGTCCACCACGGCCACACCGCCGTCCAGCGCCACGTAGCGCTCGGCGCCCTCGGTGTCCCGCGCCACCAGAATGCCGCGTGCCAGCGGGGTGACCAGCGGCGCGTGCCCCGGGCGGAAGCCGAGGCTGCCCGTCGGGTCCTCCACCGTGACGTGGGAGACCTCCTGTTCCAGCACAACCTCGGTGGGTGTTAGCACGGTCAGCCTCATGAGGCGGCCTCCTCGCGCAATTGCCGGCGTGCCTCGTCGATGCTGCCGATCATGTAGAGCGCCGACTCCGGCGCGTCGTCGAACTCCCCGTCCAGTATGGCCTCGCAACCCGCCAGCGTCTCCTCCACGTCCACCAATTTCCCGGAGCGACCGGTGAACTGCTCGGTGACGAAGAACGGCTGGGTCAGGAAGCGGATGAGCCGCCGCGCGCGATGCACCCGCCGCTGGTCCTCCGCCGAAAGCTCCTCCAGTCCCAGCATGCTGATGATGTCCTCGAGGCTGCGGTATTCAGCAATGGTTTCCTGCACGCGGCGGGCAATCGAGTAGTGGCGTTCGCCGACGATGTCCGCAGTCAGCAGCTTGCTGCCCGAATCCAGTGGGTCCACCGCCGGGTAAAGCCCTTCGGCCGCCATGTCCCGGCTGAGGGTGATGGAGGCGTCGAGGTGGGTGAACGTCTCCGCCGCCGCGGGGTCGGTGAAGTCGTCAGCCGGCACGTAGACCGCCTGTATGGATGTTATCGAGCCGCGGTGTGTGGACGTGATGCGCTCCTGCAGTTCGGCGACCTCCGTGGCGAGCGTCGGCTGGTATCCGACGCGCGACGGCAGCCGACCCAGCAGTCCCGATATCTCCGAGCCGGCCTGGACGAACCGGAAGACGTTATCAATCAGCAGCAGCACGTCCTGCCCTTCGGCGTCCCGGAACTGCTCCGAGATGGCAAGAGCGGTCAGTGCGACGCGGAACCGCGCCCCCGGCGGTTCGTTCATCTGGCCGAACACCAGCACCGTTTTCTCCAGCACGCCCGCGTCCTTCATTTCCCGGTAGAGGTCGTAGCCCTCGCGGCTGCGCTCGCCGACTCCCGCGAAGACGGAGGTGCCCTTGTAGGCCTCGACGGTGTTGCGGATGAGTTCCATGATGAGCACGGTCTTGCCCACACCCGCGCCGCCGAACATGCCGGCCTTGCCGCCGCGGGCGAGCGGCGCCAGCAGGTCCACCACCTTCATTCCGGTCCAGAAGACCTCGTAGCCGGTGCGTTGCTGCGCCACTGACGGGCCCTGCGCGTGGATGGAGCGGGTGGGGGACTGCCCGTCCTCTCCGATGGGTGGTCCCTCGTCGATGGGCTCGCCCAGCACGTTGACCATGCGGCCCATGACGGCCTGCCCGACCGGCACGGTGATGGAGCGGCCCGTGGCTTCGGCGTGTGTGCCGCGGGAAAGGCTGGCGGTGGCGGCCATGGCGATGCCCCGCACGCGCGTCTGGCTGAGGTGCTGCTGGACCTCGATGACCAGGCGGCCGTCGGGACCCTCGACGTGCACGGCCTCGTCAATGCCCGGCAGCCGGTCGGTGAACTCGAGGTCCACCACCGAGCCCCGGATGCCCACAACGGTT